>NZ_JBHUWW010000185.1:9768-13069 GCF_042669755.1 Kitasatospora sp. NPDC057223
GCGGTGGCGGCGGTGAGGCCGGTGTCGGTGTAGCTGGTGCCGGTGCTGGTGCCCGCGAGGGTGCTGCCGCGGTAGATGTCGTAGCCGGTGACGGCGGTGTTGTCGGTGGAGGCGGTCCAGGCGAGCGAGACGGTGCTGGTGGTCGTGCCGGTGGCGGTGAGGCCGGCCGGAGCGGTGGGTGCCTGGACGTCGCCGCCGCCGGTCGAGGCACCGAACGGCGCCTTGATGTCGGCCAGGTAGGCGTCCTTGGCGGTGTTGACCGTCGTCCAGTCGTCGTTGAGGATGCCGCCGGTGTCACCGGAGTTGGGGTTCCAGGACCAGAACGTCCAGCTCATGCTGTCGGCGCCGTACTGGGCGGTCGGCCGCAGGTACGTGGCCAGCGCCTTCAGCCACTTCTGGTCGACCGTCGCCTGGAGCGTGGTGCCGAACTCGCCGACCCAGACGGGCGCGATGTTCTGGTTGAAGAGGTAGCCCCAGTTCTTGTCCCAGATGCCCGGCATGTTGGCCGGGAACGACGGGTCGCTGAACCAGGTCTGCTGCGCCACGCTGGTCGCGTAGTCGTGCACGGAGTAGACCAGCCGGTTCGGCACGCTCAGGCGGACGGGGTACTGTCCGGCGCCCTGGAGGTTGCCGCCCCACCAGTACGAGCTGCCGTTGAAGCTCTGGTTGCCCTCGACGAAGACCAGCAGCTG
Source organism: Kitasatospora sp. NPDC057223 (assembly GCF_042669755.1). Lineage (NCBI taxonomy): Bacteria > Bacillati > Actinomycetota > Actinomycetes > Kitasatosporales > Streptomycetaceae > Kitasatospora > Kitasatospora sp. NPDC057223. The sequence continues at coordinate 10,461 of NZ_JBHUWW010000185.1, forward strand.
CGGGTTGGCCGCGAGTACCGCGTTGCCGGCCCGCTCGGCGGCGAGCCGCCAGTCGATCGTGGTGTCGCCGCAGCCCCAGCAGGCGGGGTCGTGCGGCTCGTTGTGCAGGTCGATGCCGATCATCGCGGGCTTGCCGGCGTAGCGGTTGGCGAGCGCGGTGAGGTTGGTGATCCAGGTCGTCTCGGGCACCGAGGCGGTGTACCAGAGCGCCGACTGGCCGCTGGAGTCCGGGCGGTGGCGGTCGAGGATGACCTTGAGGCCGGTCGTTCCGGCGTAGTCGACGATCCGGTCCATCACGCCGAGCGAGTTCAAGCCCTGAAGGTCGGCGTTCATGCCGTTGGAGTAGTTGAGACTCGTCGGCGAGATGCCGGGCTTGAAGATGTCGTCGCTGTAGGGCAGCCGGATGGTGTTGTAGCCCAGGGACTTCATCTGGTCGATCATGCTCTTGTAGTCACGCGACCAGAGCCCGTGCGGCGAGTAGTTGGCGGTCTCGAAACCGAACCAGTTGATGCCCGCGATCCGGACGGGGTTGTTGGCCGCGTCGAGCAGTTGGCGGCCGCTGGTGTGCCAGTACCCGGCGCCGGTGGCGGCGGCAGCGGCCGCGGTGGGGGCGGCCGTGACGGCGGGTGTGGCGGCCTGGGCGGCGGCCGTGGGCAGCACGAGTGCTGATGACGCGAGGGCGATGGCCACCAGGGCCTCGCGCAGGCGGCGTACGGGGTGGAGCACGTCGCTGGTCCTCTCCGGACGGTTCCGGCAGCCGCCCCGCGATCAGTGGGAGCGCTCCCACCAGCTGGGGCCGGGGGAGCGGTGCGGTCTTGCTGCCGGAGTGGGGGATTGTGCCCGAGGGTGGGGATCGGGCACGCCGAGTTGGCGGGGTCCAGTGAATCCATGGACCAACAAGGCGTCAAGAGGCCATTCAGTATTCATAACTTGAACGCAGCGCGGAAGCGCCCCGGCGAAGTTGACGGCCGGGGCGCCGGCGGGGTCGGGTCGGTGCCGGCACTGACTGACCGTCAGGTGTGTGGGAGCGGAGCTCGTCGGGCGAGCGCCCGCCCGCCGGTCGCGACGGTGAGTGCCAGCACGATCAGGGCCGCGGCGACCGCGAAGGTGGTCCGCATGCCGGTGGCGACGGCCTCGGGCCGTGCCGTCGCGATGTCGGTCGTGGCCGATGCGAGCGCGAACACGGCGCCCAGCACCGAGGCGCCGGTGATGAGTCCGAGATTGCGTGACAGGTTGAGCATGCCGGACGTGACGCCCCGCCGGTCCGGCGGGATGTCCGCCATGACGGCGGTGTTGTTGGCCGTCTGGAAGAGCGCGTAGCCGGCGGTGACCACCGCGATCGGGGCGACGTAGCCGCCCACGCCGAGCGCGGCCGGTGCGACGGCCAGCAGGAGGCTGCCGGCCGCCATGGCGAGGAGCCCGACGACGGTGACGCGTGCCGGGCCGAAACGGTCCGCCAGGCGGCCGGCCGGAACACCGGTGAGCGCGGCGACCAGCGGGCCGGCCGAGAGGGTGAGACCGACCAGGGCCTCGCCGAGTCCGAGTGAGCGGGAGAGGTAGAACGGCCCGACCACCAGCGTCGCCATCATCACCGCCGAGACGAGCGTGCTCGTCACGAGGCCGGCGCTCAGCACCGGATCGCGGAACGCGGCCAACCGGACGAGGGGGGAGGCCGCCCTCGCCTCCACGCGCACGAACAGGCCGGTCCCGAGGGCGGCAGCGAGCAGCAGGGTCAGGTTGAGCGGGCCGAAACGCCCGTGCCCGAGCGTCATCGCGAGTGCGTAGGCCGCGAGCGTCAGGGCGAGCAGCAGCGTGCCGGGGCGGTCGAAGCCCGCGCGGCCGGCGGCGGGTCCCGGGCGGTCGGCGGGCAGGTGGCGGCGCGCGAGCAGCAGCGTCAGGACGCCCAGCGGTACGTTGACGAGGAAGACCGCCCGCCAGCCCGGTCCGGCGATCAGGGCGCCACCGAGCGACGGGCCCAGCGCGGTGCCGACCGCCGACATCGTGCCGAGCAGGCCCATGGCTCTCCCGGTCCGCTCCTTCGGTACGGTCTCGCCGACGAACGCCATGGTGAGGGCCATCATCACGGCGGCTCCGGCGCCCTGCGCCGCCCGGGCGGCGATCAGCAGCCAGAGGGCGGGCGCCAGGCCGCACAGCACCGAGGCGACGGTGAACAGGCCGGTTCCGGCCAGCAGCAGCCGGCGGCGGCCGACGAGGTCGCCGAGCCGTCCGGCGCCGACGATCAGCGAGGTGACCGCGAGGAGGTACGCGAGGACGACCCACTGGACGTCCTGGAAGGAGGTGCCGAACGCGTCGGTGAGCGTCGGCAGGGCGACGTTGGCGATGCTGGTGCCGAGCGAGGACAGCACCATGGACAGCGAGAGGCCGGCCAGGGCCCACCGGACGGAAGGCGCCCGGCCCGCCCGCCCGGCCACTCCTGCGGGCCGGCCGGTGGCGGCCCCCCGGCGGGCCGTGCTGCGGTGCTGTCCGGGGCCGGAGGCGCTCTGTGGGCTCATGTCGACGAGCCTGCACCCGGTGTGGCCGGAGCAGCAAACTATCTTGCCGTTTCCGGGAACCGGCCGGGGGCGGGGGCGGCCCGGAGTGTCCCGGAC
>NZ_JBHUWW010000186.1:0-12776 GCF_042669755.1 Kitasatospora sp. NPDC057223
CGCCGGTAGGTACCGGCGGGGCCCGCTCCGTCGTTCACGTGTCCTGGGTCAGGCCAGGGCCTGCCGGGCGAGCAGGGCCACCGCGAGCAGCCCCGCCAGGATGGCGAGCAGCATCGCGGGGGACAGCGCGGCCAGCGGCCCCTGCTGCTCCTGCAGCCGGGCCCGGTTGGCGCGGCATACCGGGCAGCGGCCGTCGCTCACGCGGCCGTTGCAGTTGGCGCACACCAGATGGTCGCAGGTCATGCGATCTCCTCCTCGCTGCTACAGCCAACGCACCGGACGGGGCTTTGGTTCCTTATCGTGCCCTGTACGGGGGAGCGGCCAACCACGGCTGCTGCCTCCACTGTGCCAGGTTCCGCGCAGGAAGGCCCCCGGGCTGTGAGAAGCCTCGCAATTTTCGGGGCAAAGGCGGACATTGTCCTCCAATTCCCCGGGTCTGTCCTGGGCTGCGCTGCGGGCTCGCAGCCGCTTCGCGTATGGTCCCAAGCCGGGGGAGTGGCGCATTCCACTCCCGCCGCCCATCCCGGGTCAGGATGCCGGGGGTGGGACCGACCGAGGAACGGCGCCGCGGGGCCCGCACCTTCCGGCCCGAAGTAACGATCGGGTGACGGAAGTTCGGCCGAAGCAGGCCGCCATTCCACCTAGGATGGCCTCCGTGATGCAGCCGTGATCAGATTCGACAACGTCTCCAAGACCTATCCCAAGCAGAACCGTCCCGCCCTGTCGGACGTCTCGCTCGAGATCGAGAAGGGTGAGTTCGTCTTCCTGGTCGGCTCGTCCGGCTCGGGCAAGTCCACCTTCCTGCGGCTGTGCCTGCGCGAGGAGCGCCCCAGCGTCGGCGAGGTGCACGTGCTGGGCAAGGACCTCGGCAAGCTGTCCAACTGGAAGGTGCCGCACATGCGGCGCCAGCTGGGCACCGTCTTCCAGGACTTCCGCCTGCTCCCCAACAAGACGGTGGCGCAGAACGTGGCCTTCGCCCTGGAGGTGATCGGCAAGCCCAAGAGCGCCATCAACAAGGTGGTGCCCGAGGTGCTCGACCTGGTCGGCCTCGGCGGCAAGGAGGACCGCATGCCCGGCGAGCTCTCCGGTGGTGAGCAGCAGCGCGTGGCGATCGCCCGGGCCTTCGTCAACCGCCCGATGCTGCTGATCGCGGACGAGCCGACCGGAAACCTCGACCCGCAGAACTCGGTCGGCATCATGAAGCTGCTGGACCGCATCAACCGCACCGGCACGACGGTGCTGATGGCCACCCACGACCAGGCCATCGTCGACCAGATGCGCAAGCGCGTCATCGAGCTCGACAAGGGGCTGCTGGTCCGCGACCAGGCCCGTGGCGTCTACGGGTACCAGCACTGATCCCGTAGGCCGCCGGCCCGAGTCGCCCGACCAGCCTTGACCCTGGAGTTGGAAACGCATGCGCGCCCAGTTCGTCCTGTCGGAGATCGGTGTGGGTCTCCGCCGCAACCTGACCATGACCATCGCGGTCGTCGTCAGTGTCGCGCTCTCGCTCGCCCTCGCCGGTGCCAGCCTCCTGGTCCGTGACCAGGTCAACTCGATGAAGGGTTACTGGTACGACAAGGTCGAGGTGAGCATCTACTTCTGCACGAAGTCGGATGCCGCCCACTCCCCGCAGTGCGTCAACGGGGCGGCCACCGACGAGCAGATCGCCGCCGTCAAGACGTCCCTGGACAAGATGCAGGTCGTGCAGACCTCGCTGTTCGAGAACTCGGCGGACGCGTACAAGCACTGGAAGGAGATGAACCCGGACAACCCGCTCATCTCCGTCCTCGGCCCGGAGGCCATCCCGCAGTCCTGGCGGGTGAAGCTCACCGACCCGACGAAGTACGACGTCATCCAGAGCGCCTTCGCCGGCAAGCCCGGCGTGAAGTCGGTCGAGGACCAGCGCAAGATCCTGGAGAACCTCTTCGGGCTGCTCAACGGCCTGCAGACGGCCGCCTTCGTGATCATGGTGCTGATGCTCTTCGTCGCCCTGCTGCTGATCGTCAACACCGTCCGGGTGTCGGCGTTCAGCAGGCGGCGCGAGACCGGCATCATGCGCCTGGTCGGCGCCTCGAACTTCTACGTCCAGATGCCGTTCATCGCGGAGGCCGCGTTCGCCGCGCTGCTCGGCGCGGTGATGGCCTCCGGGCTGCTGCTGGGCGGTCACTTCTTCGTCCACAGCTGGCTCGCCGACCGGGTGCAGTTCATCCACTTCATCGGCCTGTCCTCGGTGCTGGCGGTGATCCCGCTGCTCGTGGTCGTCGGTATGGGCATGGCCGGCATCGCGGCGTTCTTCACCCTCCGCAAGTACTTGAAGGTCTGACCGCAGCACCCGGGACACCCGCGGGACGACCCCGGACGGCACTGCGCCGTCCGGGGTCGTCCCGTTCCCGGCGGGCCCCATTCCCCCACCCGGGCGCCGCCCTGCGCCTAGACTCCGATGCCATGTCAGAAACTCCGCGCCGCGACCGCAGCCCGGCGCCCCGCCACGGGACCACGCTCAGCCTGGTGTTCGGTGCGGTGCTGCTGGCCGGCGCCGCGACCGGGGCCTGGGGCGACCCGCCGACGCGTCCGGCGTCCGTCGACGCGGCGCCCGCCCTGGTGGCCGGCCAGGACCCGGCGGGCGCCGCCCTCTCGCCGCAGCAGGCCGAGGGCCTGATCGGCGCGAACGGCGACCGCTGGGGCGCCTACTACAGCGCGCAGGAGTACGCCGAGTTCACCCAGGGCCTGGGCGGGCGCTACCTCGGCGTCGGCCTGTCCGTCGGGCGCGGCCAGGACGGCGTGACCGCCGTCTCCCAGGTGCAGTCGGACGGCCCGGCCGCCGCCGCCGGCATCGCCGCGGGCGACCGCCTGCTGAAGGTCGGCGAGGACGACGCCGACCACCTGCCGGTCACCGAGGTGGTGGCCCGGCTGCGCGGCCTGGAGGGCGACCGGCAGGTCGGTTCCACCGTGACGCTCGCCGTCCAGCGCCGTGACGGGCAGGTCCGCGAGGTGGCGCTGCGCCGGGCGCTGCTGGACAGTCAGCAGGTCGCGGTGGAGCGGACGGCGGACGGCGTGGTCCGGATCGCCGTCCGGGCCTTCACCAGCGGCGTGGCCGACCAGGTGCGCGCCGCCGCACGCGGCGCGCACGCCGGGGTGGTGCTCGACCTGCGCGGCAACTCCGGCGGCCTCGTCGAGGAGGCCGTCGCCGCCGCCTCGGTCTTCCTGGACGGCGGCCCGGTCGCCTCCTACCAGGCCCGCGGCGAGCGCCGTGAGCTGACCGCCGCCCGCGGCGGCGACACCCGCACCCCGCTGGTCGTCCTGGTGGACGGCGGCACGATGAGCGCCGCCGAGCTGCTCGCCGGCGCCCTCCAGGACCGATGTCGCGCCGTCGTGGTGGGCGGCCGCACCTTCGGCAAGGGCACGGTGCAGCAGCCGAGCCGGCTCGCGGACGGCTCCGTGCTGGAGCTCACCGTCGGCCACTACTACACGCCCTCCGGCCGCTCCCCGGACGGCACCGGCCTCACCCCGGACGTCCCCGCCGCCGACACCGACGACCCGCCGGCCCTCGCCCGCCGGGTGCTGGCGGGCCTCGGCACCCGCGTCTGACACGCATACCCGGATAAAGGGGCTGCCGAGCCGCGGCGCGTAGTGCGAGAATGATCGGCGCTATGGCAAAGGAAACCGGACACAAGCTGATCGCGCAGAACAAGAAGGCGCGGCACGAGTACACGATTCTCGACACCTACGAGTGCGGCATGGTGCTCACCGGCACCGAGGTGAAGTCGCTCCGCGAGGGCAGGGCCAACCTGGTCGACGGGTACGCGTACATCCAGAACCACGAGGTGTGGGTCGACAACGTGTTCATCCCCGAGTACACCCAGGGGACTTGGACCAACCACTCGGCGCGGCGCAAGCGCAAGCTGCTGCTGCACCGGATGGAGATCCGCAAGATCGAGTCGAAGCTGAGCGACGCGGGCCACACGCTCGTCCCGCTGTCGCTGTACTTCAAGGACGGGCGGGTGAAGATCGAGATCGCGCTCGCCATCGGCAAGAAGCTGTACGACAAGCGGCAGACGCTGCGGGAGAAGCAGGACACCCGCGAGACGGCCCGCGCGGTGGCGGCCGTCCGCCGCCGCCAGCGCTGACCGCACGTCGCCACCGCTTAATGAGCTGGACCGCCGCCTGACCGACCGCGTACCATGGCTCATGCATCACCGGGAGGGCGACCGACCGGGGCTGCGGAGCAGAAAGTTGCTCGACAGAGGTTGCTCGACCCGCAGGGTTGCTTGTCAAATAAACATGGGGATGATCGGTTTCGACAGGGGAAGTCGAAACAGGAGAAGCGAGCCGAGGAAGCGGCAATGATCTCGTTAACCATATGTCGCAAAAAAATAATCGCCAACACTAAGCGCGATTCCCAGTTCGCTCTCGCTGCCTAATTAAGCAGCAATAGCGCAAGGGTGTCAGACCGGGGAGTTCCCGACCCGGACCCTGGCATAATCTAGGGAACTCAACCGTCCACCCGGGCTACGGGGGTGGGCGGGAAACCAAACAGTAGCTGGGCCTGTTGGCGGCTTGTCCGCGTGACTGCCAGGGCCGAGAAAATCACAGCGGACTGCGCTCGGAGAAGTCCTGAATCCACTCCACTGGACCCGGGTTCGATTCCCGGCATCTCCACCACCCCATGTTGCAGCAGCAGTCCGAAAGCCGTCCTCCGCCCAGCGGAGGGCGGCTTTCGTACGTTCCGAACCCCTCACAGCTACCCCCGCCATCGGGTGAGAGGACGGTTCCGCAGCCGTCACAGGACACAACGAAGCGGAAACCCCGGACTCCTAGCGTCAGTTGACACAGGCGCCGGCAGGCAAGGGGAAAACGATGAGCACGAGTACGGCAGGCACGCAGTCAAGAGCGGGCGGTCGCTGGATCCAGGAGTGGAACCCGGAGGACCCGGCATTCTGGGAGGGCGGCGGAAAGAAGATCGCCAACCGCAACCTGGTCTTCTCCGTGCTCTCCGAGCACATCGGCTTCTCCATCTGGAGCCTCTGGTCGGTGATGGTCCTCTTCATGGGCCCCAAGTACCACGTGGACCCGGCCGGAAAGTTCTTCCTGGTGGCCATGCCGACCCTGGTCGGCGCATTCGTCCGGATCCCGTACACCGTCGCGGTGGCCCGGTTCGGCGGTCGCAACTGGACGGTGGTCTCCGCCCTCCTGCTGCTCCTGCCGACCCTCACCGCGGCGTACGTGATGCACCCCGGCACCTCCTACACCACCTTCATGCTGGTGGCCGCGCTCACCGGCCTGGGCGGCGGCAACTTCGCCTCCTCGATGACCAACATCAACGCCTTCTTCCCGATGCGGCGCAAGGGCTGGGCCCTCGGTCTGAACGCGGGCGGCGGCAACATCGGCGTCCCGGTGATCCAGCTGATCGCCCTCGCCGTGATCACCTGGGCCGGCGCCACGCACCCCCGGGTGGTGCTGGGCATCTACCTGCCGCTGATCATCATCGCCGCGGTCTGCGCAGCCCTCTTCATGGACAACCTCGCACCGATGAAGGCGGACACCGGCGCCCTCGCCGAGGTCTTCCGGGAGAAGCACACCTGGCTGATGTCCGTCCTGTACATCGGGTCGTTCGGCTCGTTCATCGGCTTCAGCTTCGCCTTCGGCCTCGTCCTGCAGAACCAGTTCGGCCGCACCCCGCTGCAGGCCGCCCAGCTGACCTTCATCGGCCCGCTGCTCGGCTCGCTGATCCGGCCGGTCGGCGGAAAGCTCGCGGACCGCTTCGGCGGCTCCCGGATCACCTTCTGGAACTTCGTCGCCATGGCGGCCGCGGCCAGCGTGGTCACCTACGCCTCGTCGGTCCGCTCGCTGCCGGTCTTCCTGGTCGGCTTCATCACCCTGTTCGTCTTCGCCGGGCTCGGCAACGGCTCGACCTACAAGATGATCCCCGGCATCTTCGACGCCAAGGCCCAGGACCGCATCGCCACCCTCGGGGACACCCCCGAGCAGGCCGCCGCCTGGTCGCGGCGGATGTCCGGTGCGGCGATCGGCATCATCGGCGCCGTCGGGGCGGTCGGCGGGCTCCTGATCAACCTGGCCTTCCGGCAGTCGTTCCTGACGGCCAAGAGTGGCACCCCCGCCTTCGTCTCCTTCCTGGCGGCGTACGCGGTCTGCTTCGCCCTCACCTGGGTGGTCTACCTGCGCCGGCCCTCGGCGGGCCGCACCAGGGCCGCCAGCCCGGCGCTCGCGGAGGTCTGACCAGGACCGTCACCTGGCCTCCACAAGCGCGGAAACGCTGCTGAAACCATTCGGACCCCGGGGCGACACCGCCCCGGGGGACGATTCTGGTCCACCCGACGAAGGACCTGCACCATGGACGACCTGACGACCGGCCCGCAGCCGGATGCCGAGCCCGTGCCGCCGCTGGCAGGGTTCACCATCGGCATCACCGCTGCCCGCCGCGCCGATGAACTCGCCGCCCTGCTCCAGCGCAGGGGCGCCGCCGTCGTGCGCGCCCCCGCGCTGCGGATCGTGCCGCTGCCCGACGACGCGGACCTCCTCGCGGCCACCCACGCCCTGATCAACGAACCGCCCGACATCGCGGTCGCCACCACCGGCATCGGCTTCCGCGGCTGGATCGAGGCCGCCGAGGGCTGGGGGCTCTTCGACGAACTCACCGAGTGCCTCGCCAAGGCCTCGGTACTGGCCCGCGGCCCCAAGGCCAAGGGCGCGATCCGGGCCGCCGGTCTGCGCGAGGAGTGGTCGGCGAGCTCGGAGTCCTCCGTGGAGGTGCTGGAGCGCCTGCTGGACCAGGGCGTGGAGGGCCGCCGGATCGCCGTCCAGCTGCACGGCGCCCCGCTGCGCGACTTCGTGGACTCGCTCCGCGCGGCCGGCGGCGAGGTGGTCGAGGTACCGGTGTACCGCTGGCTGCCGCCGGTCGACCTGGCCCCGCTCGACCGCCTGCTGGACGCCTGCTGCACCGGCGCCCTGGACGCCGTCACGTTCACCAGCGGCCCGGCCGTCCTCGGCCTGCTGGAGCGCGCCGCGGACCGCGGCCTGACCGCCGAGCTGCTGCACGCCCTGCGCCGGGACGTCCTGCCGGTCTGCGTCGGCCCGATCACCGCCCAGCCGCTGGAGGACCTGGACGTCCCCACCGTGTGGCCCGAGCGGATGCGCCTCGGCGCCATGGTGCAGACCCTCACCGCGGAACTGCCCCGGCGCTCCCGCCAGCTGTCCGTCGCCGGGCACCGGCTGGAGCTGCGCGGGCAGGCCGCCCTGGTCGACGGCGGTCTGCGGCCGGTGTCGCCGGCCGGCATGGCGCTGCTGCGGGCGCTGGCCCGCCGTCCCGGCTGGGTCGTCCCGCGCGCCGAACTGCTCCGGGCGCTGCCCGGCAGCGGTGACGACGAGCACGCGGTGGAGACGGCGATGGCCCGCCTGCGGGCCGCGCTCGGCGTGCCCCGGCTGGTGGCGACCGTCGTCAAACGCGGCTACCGGCTGGCCGTCGACCCGGTGCCGGGGCCCGGCTCGGGCGAGGACGGCAAGTACGCGGTGGTGGCGTCGCCCGGCTAGCCGGCCGGGCGGTGCGGCGGTGGGGCGGTGCTCGGGCGTAGGATCTTCTGTCCGCTCATTCCCGAGGCGGACGACCACCGCAGGATGTACGTCAGGGGGCTCCTTGGGCGCGCACGGCTCAACCCAGTACACCGCCGCAACCACCGAGGCCATGCAGAGCAACACTGAGATCGACACCGTCCGCGACCGCGAGATCGCCGGGGAACAGAAGCACCTGGACAACGTCTACCACCGGCTGGAGGAGAAGCTCGCCGAGGCCGAGTACATCCTCGAGGACGCCGCCAGGCGCGTCCAGGTCGGTACTCCCGGCGCGCTCGCCGAGCGCGACGCCCAGGTCTACCGGGCCGGAGCACACCTCCAGCGGCTCAACAACGAGTTCGAGGACTTCCTCTTCGGCCGCATCGACCTCCAGCAGCCCGACGCGCCGGAGGAACACGGCATCCCCTCCGACACCCCGCTCGACCCGGCCGACCCGGCCGTCGCCGAGACCCTGCACATCGGCCGGCTCGGCGTGCTGGACGCCGAGTTCGGCCCCCTGGTGATCGACTGGCGGGCGCCGGCCGCCGCGCCCTTCTACCGCTCCACCCCGCTGGAGCCGGGCCGGGTCATCCGCCGCCGGGTGATCCGGTCCAAGGGCCGCAAGGTGATCGGCGTCGAGGACGACCTGCTGCGCCCCGACCTCACCCCCACCCTGGACGGCGAGGAGCTGGCGGTCGTCGGCGACGGCGCACTGATGGCCTCCCTCGGCCGGGCCCGCAGCCACTCCATGCGGGACATCGTCTCCTCCATCCAGAAGGAGCAGGACGAGGTCATCCGGGCGCCCGCGGCCGGCGCCACGCTGGTCACCGGCGGCCCCGGCACCGGCAAGACGGCCGTCGCCCTGCACCGGGCCGCGTTCCTGCTCTACCAGGACCGCCGGCGCTACGCCGGGGGCATCCTGGTGGTCAGCCCGACCGCCCTGCTGGTCTCGTACACCGAGGGCGTGCTGCCCTCGCTGGGCGAGGAGGGCCAGGTCGCGATCCGGGCGGTCGGCTCGCTGGTCGACGGCATCGAGGCGGGCACCTACGACACACCGGAGGCGGCCAGGATCAAGGGCTCGGCCAGGATGGTCCAGCTGCTGCGCCGGGCCGCCCGCGGGGCCCTGGAGCTGGGCGCGCCGACCGAGCTGAAGGTGGTCGCCCGCGGCGAGGTGCTCAGGCTGGACGCGGACCGGCTGAAGGCGGTGCGCGGCAACGTCGTCGGCGCCGGCGGCACCCCGCTCAACCTGCTGCGCCCGCGGGCCCGCAGGCTGCTGCTGGACGCCCTGTGGTCGGAGCTGGCCCGGCACCTGCCGAAGCCCGCCGACCACTACGCGCGCGAGCAGCGCCAGGAGGAGAAGGAGGCCTTCGACGAGTACGTGTCGGACGAGGCGTCGTTCCTCGACTTCCTGGACGCCTGGTGGCCCGCCGTGACCCCGCGCCGGGTGCTCGGCATGCTCAAGTACCCGCGGCACACCAACCGGGTCGCCCGCCGGGCGGTCACCCCGGAGGAGGCCCGGGTGCTGGCGGCGTCCTGGCGCGGGCTGTCGGACCGCGGCGAGGGCGCGCTGTCCCCGCACGACGTGGCCCTGGTCGACGAGCTGCAGCTGCTGCTCGGGGAGCCGGCCCGGCCGAGGTCGCGGGAGGTGGACGCGGTGGACATGCTGACCGGCCTGGACGAGGTGACCACCTTCGCCGACCGCAACAGCCGCCAGCGCGAGCGCCTCCCGGTGGAGCGCACCGAGTACGCGCACATCATCGTGGACGAGGCCCAGGACCTCACCCCGATGCAGTGGCGCATGATCGGCCGCCGGGCCCGGATGGCGACCTGGACGATCGTCGGAGACCCGGCGCAGAGCTCCTGGCCGTACCCGCAGGAGGCGCAGGCGGCACTGGACGAGGTGCTGTCCGGCAAGCCGCGCCGCCGGCACACCCTGACGGTGAACTACCGCAACCCCGCGGAGATCGCCGAGGTGGCGGCCAAGGTGCTGGCGCTGGCCGCGCCCGGCACCCCCTCGCCGACCGCGGTGCGTTCGACCGGGGTGGAGCCGCGGTTCGCCGCGGTCACCGACCCGTCGGCGCAGGCGTTCGCCGACGGGGCGCGGGCCGAGCTGGTCCGGTTGCTGGCCGAGGTGGACGGCACGGTCGCGGTGGTGGTCCCGATGGACCGCCGGGCGGAGGCCGCCGGGTGGATCGCGGGCCTGGGGGAGCGGGCGGTGGCGCTCGGCAGCCTGGAGGCGAAGGGCCTGGAGTACGACGCCACGGTGGTCGCCGACCCGACCGGTATCGCGGGCGAGTCGGAGGCGGGCCTGCGGGTGCTGTACGTGGCGCTGACCCGCGCCACCCAGCGGCTGACCGTGCTGTCCGGCCCGGACGACCTGCCGAACGCGGACGGCGTGCCGGCGATGCTGCGCGGCTGAGCGCGGCTGACCCCGGGTCAGCGGTGCGACCGTCAACGACGAAGGCCCCCACCGGTGGTGGGGGCCTTCGCGACGCTGGTGACACCGACCCGCCATGCTCGCCTCGCGGCAAGTGGTCGCTCGAAGCGACTAAGGTTGGGCCCGGGGGCTTGGATCGAGCCGGTGTCCCGTCCAATGTAACGCATCCGCTCCGGACGCCAAGGGCTCCGCGGCAGATTTCCGGGATGCGGCTGGTTCTGCCGGAGACTCCTTTGTCGAGTCCGGACACTCTATGAACTTTATTTCTGGCTTCCCCCTGGTAGGTGCGACGATCGAGGTCTAGCATGCGCTGGGCGCGATCTTCAACAATTTGTTGAGATTGCCCGGTGCGCACAGACCCACACACCCTCAGTGGACGGAAGAAGGACGTCGATGGCGACGGTTCCCAGTGTCTCCAACTCGATCACGGTGCGGATGGAGGTCCCGGCCCGGGGCAACGCCGTCAGTTCGATCACCACCGCCGTGGAGTCCTCCGGCGGATCGGTCACCGGCCTCGACGTCACCGCGTCCGGCCTGGAGGCGCTGCGGATCGACGTGACCGTCGCCGCGTCCTCGGTGGCGCACGGCGAGGAGATCGTCGAGAAGCTCCGCGCGATCGACGGGGTCAGTATCGGCAAGGTCTCCGACCGGACCTTCCTGATGCACCTCGGCGGCAAGATCGAGATGTCGTCCAAGCTGCCGATCCGCAACCGTGACGACCTCTCGATGATCTACACCCCGGGTGTCGCCCGGGTCTGCATGGCCATCGCCGAGAACCCCGAGGACGCCCGCCGCCTCACCATCAAGCGCAACAGCGTCGCCGTGGTCACCGACGGCTCCGCCGTGCTGGGCCTGGGCAACATCGGCCCGGCCGCCGCGCTGCCGGTGATGGAGGGCAAGGCGGCCCTGTTCAAGCGGTTCGCGGGCATCGACGCGTGGCCGCTCTGCCTGGACACCCAGGACACCGACGAGATCGTCGCGATCGTCAAGGCCATCGCCCCGGGCTTCGCCGGCATCAACCTGGAGGACATCTCCGCGCCGCGCTGCTTCGAGATCGAGGCCCGGCTGCGCGAGGCGCTGGACATCCCGGTCTTCCACGACGACCAGCACGGCACCGCGATCGTGGTGCTCGCGGCGCTCACCAACGCGCTCAAGGTGGTCCGCAAGGAGATCTCCGAGATCCGGGTGGTGATGTCGGGCGCCGGCGCCGCCGGCACCGCGATCCTCAAGCTGCTGCTGGCGGCCGGCGTCGAGCACGCCACCGTCGCGGACGTCCGCGGCGTCGTGCACGGCGGCCGGGACGACCTCAACGACAGCCTGCGCTGGATCGCCGAGCACACCAACCGCTCGGGCCGCACCGGCACCCTCAAGGAGGCCGTGGCGGGCGCCGACGTCTTCATCGGCGTGTCGGCCCCGAACCTGCTGGACGGCGACGACCTGGCTAGCATGGCCGAGGACGCGGTCGTCTTCGCGCTCGCCAACCCGGACCCGGAGGTCGACCCGGCCGTCGCCCGGCAGACCGCCGCGGTGGTCGCCACCGGCCGCAGCGACTTCCCGAACCAGATCAACAACGTGCTGGTCTTCCCCGGGGTCTTCCGCGGCCTGCTGGACGCCCAGAGCCGCAACGTCACCACCGAGATGATGATCGCCGCCGCCCGCGCGCTGGCCACCACCGTCGCGGACGACGAGCTGAACGCCAACTACATCATCCCCAGCGTCTTCCACCCGGACGTGGCCAAGACCGTCGCGGCGGCCGTCCGGGAGGCCGCGCTGGCCGACGCGGGCCCGCAGGAGCCCGCCAGGGACCGGCCGACCCCCGGCTTCGTCGGCACGCTGGACACCACGTCCTTCCCCGCCGTCGAGCTCTGACAGCCCACTCCCGTCCGCATTCCGGAATGCGGACGGGAGGCCTCCGGGAGTGTCCCGGGGCGCGTGGGCGGGGCCGCCGGAACGACCGATTGGCGACCCTACCCACCCCGGCCTGCCCCGAACCCTTGCGACACAAGGGCGAGGGCGTGTTTGGGCTTGTCCCCGGCAGGGCGTACGGTAGCCCTGAACGGGGCAGGCGTGTCCGACAAGTACGGAACGTCCCCCCGGCCTACCGGCGTGTCGTCCCGACCGCCGCCCGCTCCGGTCCGCCGGAGCCGACGGAGCGTCACCGCTCCGGCGGGCGGGCGTTGTTCGGGTCAACGGCGCCGGGGTCCGATTGGCTTTCTCGGGCCTGGTCGGGGCAGGATTCGTACCCAGGCAGGCACGCGGGCTGAAATGCACGGCGCGCGGCTCGGGGTACGAGCCGACCCCTGACACCCCATGCCTGATTGAGCACAGTGTGCGGACCAGCGGCCCATCCGGGAGCCCCCGGAGGGACGACCGATGGGGCCCTCCGCACGCCGCAACGCGAACAGACCACAGGAGTACACATGAACCGCAGTGAGCTGGTGGCCGCGCTGTCCGAGCGCGCCGAGGTGACCCGCAAGGACGCCGACGCCGTTCTGGCCGCTTTCGCCGAGATCGTCGGCGAGGTCGTCGCCAAGGGCGACGAGAAGGTCACCATTCCCGGTTTCCTGACCTTCGAGCGCACCCACCGCGCTGCCCGCACGGCCCGCAACCCGCAGACCGGCGAGCCGATCCAGATCGCGGCCGGCTTCAGCGCCAAGGTGAGCGCCGGCTCCAAGCTGAAGGAAGCCGCCAAGGGCGTCTGACGCACGGCTCCCCGGAGCCTCGCGACACCACGCAGTACCGCCAGGGGCGGGCCGGTCACCCGGCCCGCCCC
>NZ_JBHUWW010000187.1:0-12538 GCF_042669755.1 Kitasatospora sp. NPDC057223
GCCCGGCTCCGCCGCTGCGGAGCCGGGCCGGGGCGTTCGCGTCAGTGCCGGCTTTCCGCGCGACGGCGGCGGGCCAGCAGGAGCAGCGCCCCGCCGAGCAGGACGACCGCCGCGCCGAGCGCCGCGAACAGGGCGGTGCCGCTGCCCCCGCCGGTCTGGGCCAGGGCCGGGGCGCTCGTGGCGGCGGCCGGACGGACGGTCGCGGGCGCGGTGGTGGCCGGAGCGGCGCTGCTCGGGGCGGGGGTGGCCGGGGCCGAGGTGCTGGACGCGGGGGTGGCCGTGCGGGTCGCCGTCGGCGAGGGGGACGGCGAGGGCGAGGCCGTCGGTGACGGCGAGGCGGGCAGGCAGACCGCGATCGGCTTGGTCTCGGTCAGGTTCCACTTCTCGCTCTTCGGGTCCTCCGTCGTGGTGACGACGAGGGTGGCGGAACCCGCGACGGTGTGCGCCTTGACCGGGAAGCTGCCGTGGTAGGACGCCCCGAAGGTCTTCTGGTCGAGGACGTTCTCACCGTCGATGGTCAGGCTGACGGAGTTCTTGACGTCCTGCTTGTCGCTGTAGCCGGTCAGGTCGACGGTGACGGTGTCGCAGTCCGCCTTCCACGCCGGGGTGTGCGCCGAGGCGCCGGCCGCCAGCACGCCGGATGCCAGGACGGCGATCGTGACGGCTCCGGCCAGTGCTGCGCCGCGGGTGCGGACCTGTCGTGCCATGTCGCTCTTCCCTCCGAACGATCCTACGCAGCAGGGCTGTTGAGCGCGCCGTGAAGTCCCTCCGGAGCGCTCCGGGTGCTCCGGATCTGCCTGCCGCGACTGTCCGGGCGGACTCTACCGGCCCTCACGCACCCTGCCACCCCGCCGAACGGCCTGATCCCACCGGTCCGTTGGCCCCCGGGCGGGTCCCGGCGGCCCCGGGTGCCCGCCACCTCCCACGACACCCTGCGGACACCCGCGCACCCGGGACACCACTGTGGCGCAGACAACAGCGCCCCCGGCGACCGGAGCGGTCACCGGGGGCGCCGGCCGGTCCGGCCGGCCGGAGCTCACGCCCTGCCGGCCGCCTTCCGGCGGCTGACGACGACGATGGCGCCGCCCGCGGCGAGGATCACCAGGCCACCGAGGGCCAGCGGCAGGGCGGAGCCGGCGCCGGTGAGCGCCAGACCGCCGCCGGTGCCCGCCTTCGGCGAGGGGCTCGTGACCGGGGTGCCGGCCGCGCTCGGGCTCGGGCTGCTGCCGCCGGCCGCCGGGGCGCTGCCGCTCGCGGTGGGGCTGGGGGCGGGCGCCGCGCTGCGGCTCGCGGTGCTGCTGGGGGTGGCACCGGGCGTCGTCGCCGTGGCGGTCGCCGACGGGGTCGCGGTGACGCCGGGGGCGGGCGCGGTGGCCGTGGGGACGTCCACCGCGGGCGTGGTCGGCACGGGGACGGGCGGCACGGTGGCCGGCAGGCAGCCGGTGAACGGGTAGTGGTGGGTCTCGGCCCCGCCGCTGCCGGTCAGCGACTTGGCGATCACCGAGCCGTTGACCGGGCCGCCGCTGCCGAGGTCGAACGCGGCGTTCGGCGCGAGCACGCTGCCGGCCCAGGCGGACGGGCTGTTCTTGACGACCTTGGCCGCCGACGGGAAGTTCCAGAGCAGCTTCGCCCGCACGACGCCGAGCGAGGCGCTCTGGGTCTTGTCGTCCAGGACGTAGTCCTTCCGGCCCTCGTCCCAGAGGTGGAAGCCGGTGGTGCCGGCCGCGGCCATGTCGTAGCTGTCGCCGGTCACGTTGATGATGGTGACCGCGCCGGCCGGGACGCGGATGAAGACGTCCTTC
Source organism: Kitasatospora sp. NPDC057223 (assembly GCF_042669755.1). Taxonomy (NCBI): domain Bacteria; kingdom Bacillati; phylum Actinomycetota; class Actinomycetes; order Kitasatosporales; family Streptomycetaceae; genus Kitasatospora; species Kitasatospora sp. NPDC057223. The sequence continues at coordinate 1,803 of NZ_JBHUWW010000187.1, forward strand.
GCGCCCTGGAGCTTGGCGGCGGTCAGCGTGAAGCTGTTGATCCCGGTGTCGGTGCCGGTCAGCTCCAGCCGGGCGCCCTTCGACTCGGCCTTGGCGCCGGCGGTCTGCGGCACAGCGGCGAGCGCGGTGGAGGCGGCCCGGAGCTTGGTGAACTCGGCCGCGAAGTCGATCGGCGAGCTGCCGTGCGTGATGTTGCCGTCGATCGCGGCCGTACCGATCTTCTGGCCGGCGTAGACGCCGTTGCCGTGCATGACCCGGGTGACGCCGGTGCCGACGTTCAGGTTGCCGCCGACGACCAGGGCGTTGCCGCCGGGCAGCGCCTTGACCTGCGCATCGGTCAGCTCCTGGCCGACGGTGAAGCCGGCCCGGCTGAAGTCGGCGTTGCCGCCGATCGCGACCGCGCCCTCGGCGTCGGGTGAGTGGGTGTCATCGCCCTCGACGAACTCGCCGTAGAGGTTGGCGACGCCGAGGCTCTGGCACTGCTGCCCGGCCCCCTCCGTCGCGTGGGCCGGCAGGGCGAGGACGCCCAGAGCCAGGGAACCGCCGAGTGCGAGGGCGGCGGCGGGTACGGATATGCGCATGTGCAGGATCTCCCCTGTAGGTGCTGGGGGTGTGAGTGGGACCACAGGTATGGACCATTCGCACTCTTATCGGCCGACCTGGCGAGTGGTCAAGACCACTGCCCGCTCTGGCCCCAAAAGTCCGTGATGTCCACCGGCGTGTCGCCACGGCACCGGCGGCCGCGGCCCCGCCCGAAGATCACCGGCCGGGCAATCTAGGATGAATCCGTGCGTACCCCTTCCTCCCTCCTCGCCGAGCGCTGGCAGCCCACCGCCGTCATCGTCCGGCGGGCCGCACTGGCCGCGCTGGTGATGAGCGTCGTGATCGTCGTCACCGGCGGCGCCGTCCGGCTCACCGCCTCCGGCCTCGGCTGCACCACCTGGCCCCGCTGCACGGGCGAGAGCCTGACCCCGACGCCCGCGATGGGCCTGCACGGGATCATCGAGTTCACCAACCGGATGCTGACGTACGTGCTGTGCGCGGCGATCGGCTGGGCGATCCTGGCGGCCCGCTGCGGCCGGCCGTGGCGCCGGGGCCTGACCCGGCTCGGCTGGGCGCAGTTCTGGCTGGTGATGAGCAACGCCGTGATCGGCGGCGTCACCGTGCTGACCGGGCTCAACCCGTACACGGTCGCGGTGCACCTGGTCTCGGCGATGGCCCTGGTGTGGGTCGCGCTGCTGACCTGGGAGCGCTCGAAGGAGGGTGACGGGCCGCCGCAGCCGTCCGTGGCGCAGCCGATCGTCCGGCTCTCGTACGTGCTGGTGGCGGTCGTCGGGCTGCTGGTGGCGGCCGGCACGCTGGTCACCGGCGCGGGCCACCACCCCGGTACGCCCACCGACAACAAGATCGTGCCCCGGATCCCGCTGGACTACGACCGGCTCGCCCAGGTGCACGCCGACCTGGCGTTCGTCTCGGTCGGCCTGGTGATCGCGGCGGTCTTCGTCCTCGCCGCGGTCAAGGCGCCGCCGGCCGCCAGGGCCCGGGTGCGCGAGCTGCTCCTCGTGCTGCTGGCGCAGGGCGTGCTCGGTTTCGTCCAGTACTTCACGGGCGTGCCGGAGCTGCTGGTCGGCCTGCACATGCTGGGCGCCGCGCTGACCTGGATCGCCGTCCTGCGCGTGCCGCTGGCCCTGCGGGTGCGGGCGGACGCGCCCGCCGCCGCGCTGCCGGCCCAGGAGCCGGCCGCCGTGGCGGTCTGAGCCCCCGCCCGGAGACGCGAACGCACGAACGGCCCGGCCCCCGCACCGTCGCGGGGGGCCGGGCCGTCGCCGTAGGGTCAGCCGCCGAGCTGGATCCCGGCCATCCGCTTCCACTCGTACGCGCTGGTCCGCACCCGCAGGCCCAGCTCGCCCTCGAAGGAGTCGTGCACCGTGAGGCCGGCGAGTTCGGCGGCCCGCAGGCCGACGGCGTAGGTCGGGGCGACCTGGTCGCCCCAGGCGCCGTCGGCCCCGACCACGACGATCCGGGTCGCGGTGCGCCCGACGTACTCCACGACGCCGTCGGCGCTGCCGCCGTGCCGGGCGGCGAAGCCGCTGAGGTTCTTGGCGATGCGCTTGGCGCGGCGCTCGGCACGGGCGTCCGGCTTGGCGGGGGTGACGGTCTCTGCGCTGCTCATGTCCCGCATGCTACCGATCGGTAGCGGAGCTGGCGACGGCAGCGGCGTGTGCGGCGGGCCACACCCGGCCGGACGGGCGAACAGGACGGCCGGGCGGGCAGGCAGGCAGGCCCGGCGGACAGGGCGGCCGGACACGCAGCGGGCCCCGCCGTCCGGTGAGGACTGCGGGGCCCGCGGGGTGCGGCCGGTCTAGCGGAGGAAGGGGTCCACCGCGATGACCACGAAGAGCAGCGTCAGGTAGGTGATCGACCAGTGGAACAGCCGCATCTCCTTGAGCTTGGCGCCCACCAGTCCGGCCTTGGCCCGGGCGTGCAGGCCGTGGGCCTCCTTCAGCCAGGCGGCGCCCAGCACCAGGGCGGCGACGGGGTACAGCAGGCTGGTGTCGGCGAGCGGCCACAGGGCCAGCGAGACGGCCACCATCACCCAGGAGTAGGCGACGATCTGCCTGGCCACCGCGAGGTTGCCCTTGACGACCGGCAGCATCGGCACGCCGGCCTTGGCGTAGTCCTCGCGGACCTTCATCGACAGCGGCCAGTAGTGCGGCGGCGTCCAGAAGAAGATGACCAGGAAGAGCACCAGGGCGGACCAGGAGACCGAGTTCTCCACCGCGGCCCAGCCGACGAAGACCGGCATGCAGCCGGCGATGCCGCCCCAGACGATGTTCTGCGCGGTCCGCCGCTTCAGCCCGAGGGTGTAGACGAAGACGTAGAACAGCAGGGCGGCCAGGGCCAGCGCCGAGGAGAGCCAGTTGACCAGCAGCCCGAGCCAGAGCGTGGAGCCGACCGCCAGCGCGATGCCGAAGAGCAGCGCCTCGCGCGGCGAGACCATCCCGGTCACCAGCGGCCTGCGCTCGGTGCGGGACATCACCGCGTCGATGTCGCGGTCGATGTACATGTTGAGGGCGTTGGCGCCACCGGCGGAGAGGTAGCCGCCGATGACCACCTGGAGCACCAGCAGCGGATCGGGCACACCGCGCTGCGCCAGGAACATCACCGGGACGGTGGTGATCAGCAGCAGCTCGATGATCCGAGGCTTGGTCAGTGCGACGAACGCGCCGACACGGGCCCCGAACGGCCGGTGCGCAGGCGTCGCACCGGTGACCCCGGCGGGGCGGGATTCGACGGCGGTCACTAACACCCCAACTGAAGATGAATCTTCGCAGGCGTTCACCGGACCGAAGGAGCCGAATTCGTCCGCTCTGCGCGTACCACGCCACCTTAGACGCTCCATATCTCCCGACCGGCCGCGGGGTCCCCCGGCGGGGCGGAAGGCACACCGGTGGGTGAACCCGCAGGCCCGGGCGGGACGGCGGCGCGGGCTCGGCGGACCGGCGCGGTTCACTGGGAGGCAAACAACCGCAAATAGGGTGAGTCTGGACAAAGCGACTGCGCCGACGATCAGGAATGGCGATCCATGACCTCACGTTGCCCCAGCACTGAGGGTGAGCGTCGGGCCTAACGGTAGGCTCGCAGGGAGAAGCGGGATCTACCCTCCGTGACCGGCACCACCCATACGTCTGGTCCACAGCGACGTGGCCGACCCGGTCCCCTTCACGGGGTCACTCTTCAATACGGAAGGAGCCCTGAGACAGGGTGAGCACCACGCCGACGAACGCATTCGAGTGGACCGAGCTGGACGAGCGTACGGTCGACACGGCCCGTGTCCTGGCCATGGACGCAGTACAGAAGGTCGGCAACGGACACCCGGGGACGGCCATGTCGCTGGCCCCCGCGGCGTACCTGATCTTCCAGCGCTTCCTGCGCCACGACCCCACCGACCCGGCCTGGGTCGGCCGCGACCGCTTCGTCCTCTCCCCCGGGCACACCAGCCTGACTCTCTACACCCAGCTCTACCTGTCCGGCTACGGCCTGGAGCTGGACGACCTCAAGGCCTTCCGGGTCGCGGGCAGCCGCACCCCCGGCCACCCCGAGCACGGGCACACGGCCGGCGTGGAGACCACCACCGGGCCGCTCGGCCAGGGCATCGCCAACGCCGTGGGCATGGCGATGGCCGCCCGTTACGAGCGCGGGCTGTTCGACGCCGGGGCAGCCGCGGGCACCTCGCCGTTCGACCACACCATCTGGGCGATCGTCTCCGACGGCGACCTGGAGGAGGGCGTCTCCGCCGAGGCCTCCTCGCTGGCCGGCCACCAGAAGCTGGGCAACCTGGTCGCGGTGTACGACGACAACCACATCTCGATCGAGGGCGACACCGAGACGGCCTTCTCCGAGGACGTCCTCAAGCGCTACGAGGCGTACGGCTGGCACGTCCAGCGCGTCACGCCGAAGACCGACGGCGACATCGACGTGGCCGCGCTGGCCGCCGCGCTGGACGCCGCCAAGGCGGAGACCTCGCGCCCGTCCATCATCGCCATGCGGACGATCATCGCCTGGCCCGCGCCGGACGCCCAGAACACCGCCAAGGCGCACGGCTCGGCGCTCGGTGCGGCCGAGATCGCCGCGACCAAGAAGGTGCTCGGCTTCGACCCCGAGAAGACCTTCGAGGTCAGCGACGAGGTCATCACCCACTCCCGCGAGGTCGTCAACCGCGGCAAGGCCTACCGGGCCGAGTGGGAGAAGGGCTTCGCCGCCTGGCGCGCCGCCGACGCGAAGCGCTCCGGCGAGTTCGACCGCATCCAGGCCGGGGAGCTGCCCGAGGGCTGGAAGAAGCAGATCCCGGTCTTCCCGGCCGGCAAGGACGTCGCGACCCGCAAGGCGAGCGGCGAGGCCCTCAAGGCCCTCGGCGCGGTGATCCCGGAGCTGTGGGGCGGCTCGGCCGACCTCGCGGAGTCCAACCTCACCACCATCGACGAGGACAGCTCCTTCCTCCCCGAGGGCAACCCGCTGAAGAGCGCCTCCCCCTACGGGCGGACGATCCACTTCGGCATCCGCGAGCACGCCATGGGCTCGACCATGAACGGCATCGCACTGCACGGGAAGACCCGCGTGTACGGCGGCACCTTCCTGGTCTTCGCCGACTACATGCGCCCGGCCGTGCGCCTGGCCGCGCTGATGAAGCTGCCGGTCACCTACGTCTGGACGCACGACTCGATCGGCCTCGGCGAGGACGGCCCGACCCACCAGCCGGTGGAGCACCTGGCCTCGCTGCGCGCGATCCCGGGCCTGTCGATCGTCCGCCCGGCCGACGCCAACGAGACGGCCGTCGCCTGGCGCACCGTCATCGAGCGGCAGACCAGCCACCCCGGCCCGGTCGGCCTGGCGCTCACCCGCCAGAACGTCCCGACCTGGGACCGCGAGGTCTTCGGCTCCGCCGAGGGCACCGCGAAGGGCGGCTACATCCTGGCCGAGGCGTCCAGCGGCGTCCCGCAGGTGATCCTCCTCGGCACCGGCTCCGAGGTGCAGCTCGCCGTCAAGGCGCGCGAGGTGCTGGAGGCCGAGGGCGTCCACACCCGGGTGGTCTCGCTGCCGTCCTTCGAGTGGTTCCAGGAGCAGGACCAGGCGTACCGCGACAGCGTGCTGCCGCCGGACGTCAAGGCCCGCGTCTCGATCGAGGCCGGCATCGGCCAGGGCTGGCGCGAGCTGGTCGGCGACCACGGCCGGATCATCAGCCTGGAGCACTTCGGTGCCTCGGCCGACTACCAGGTGCTGTTCCAGGAGTTCGGCCTGACGAGCGAGGCCGTGGTGGCCGAGGCGCACAACGCGCTGCGCTCGCTCGAAGCCGTCAACCGCTAGCACCCCCGGGGCCGCGTGCCCGCCCGCACAGCGGGTACGCGGCCCGTCTGACGACCCCACAGACGACGAAGACGAAAAAAGGACTGAGCACCATGACTGACGCATTGAAGCGCCTCAGCGACGAAGGCGTGGCGATCTGGCTGGACGACCTCAGCCGTACCCGGCTGAACACCGGCAACCTGGCCGAGCTGGTGCAGAACAAGCACGTGGTGGGCGTCACCACCAACCCGACCATCTTCCAGAAGGCCATCGGCGGGAGCGACACCTCCTACGACAGCCAGCTGCGCGACCTGGCCGTCCGCAAGGTCACCACGGACGAGGCCGTCCGCATGATCACCACCAGCGACGTGCGCGACGCGGCCGACGTGCTGCGCCCCGTCTACGACGCGAGCAACGGCCGCGACGGCCGGGTCTCCATCGAGGTCGACCCGCGCCTCGCCCACGAGACCGCGGCGACCATCGCCGAGGCCAAGCAGCTGTGGTGGCTGGTCGACCGCCCGAACGTGCTGATCAAGATCCCCGCCACCAAGGCCGGCCTGCCCGCCATCACCGAGGTCATCGGCCGGGGCATCAGCGTCAACGTCACGCTGATCTTCTCGCTGGAGCGCTACCGCGCCGTGGTCGACGCCTACCTGGCCGGCCTGGAGCACGCCAAGGCCAAGGGCCTGGACCTCTCCGCGATCGAGTCGGTCGCCTCCTTCTTCGTGTCCCGGGTGGACACCGAGATCGACAAGCGCCTCGACAAGGCCGGCGCGAAGGACCTGCGCTCCAAGGCCGCCCTGGCCAACGCCCGCCTCGCCTACCAGGCGTACGAGGAGGTCTTCGGCTCGGTCGACGGCTCCACCGCGCCGAGCGCCCGCTGGAAGGCCCTGGAGGCCGCCGGCGCCAACCCGCAGCGCCCGCTCTGGGCCTCCACCGGCGTGAAGGACCCGGCCCTGCCGGACACCCTCTACGTCACCGAGCTGGTCGCCCCCGGCACCGTCAACACGATGCCCGAGGCCACCCTGGAGGCGACCGGCGACCACGGCGTCGTCACCGCCGGCACCATCACCGCCAACTACGCCGACGCCAAGGCCGTGATGGACGCCATCGCCGCCGCCGGCGTCGACTACGACGACGTCGTGCAGGTGCTGGAGGACGAGGGCGTGTCGAAGTTCGAGCAGTCCTGGACGGAGCTGCTCGACACCGTCACCGCCTCGCTGGCGACCTTCGCCGCCGAGAAGTGATCCTCGCTCACCACAGCGCACTGAAAGCGGAGCAAATCAAGTGAGCACTGATTACCCCGAGTTGACACAGGATGCCGAGGCGGGAGACCCCCCACCGGCGTTCGTCAACCCGCTCCGTGACCCCACCGACCGGCGGCTCCCGCGTATCGCGGGGCCGTCCGGCCTGGTCATTTTCGGGGTCACCGGCGACCTGTCCCGCAAGAAGCTGATGCCGGCCATCTACGACCTCGCCAACCGCGGCCTGCTGCCGCCGGGCTTCTCGCTGGTCGGCTTCGCCCGCCGCGAGTGGGAGGACGAGGACTTCGCGCGCGAGGTGCACGACGCGGTCAAGGAGCACGCGCGTACGCCGTTCCGCGAGGAGGTCTGGCAGCAGCTCGCCAAGGGCATGCGCTTCGTCCAGGGCGACTTCGGCGACGACGACGCCTTCGAGCAGCTGCGCGAGACCATCGAGGAGCTGGACAAGGCGCAGGGGACGGGCGGCAACTTCGCCTTCTACCTCTCCGTGCCGCCCAAGTTCTTCCCGCTGGTCGTCCAGCAGCTGAAGAAGCACGGTCTGACCGATCCCCCGCAGGGCTCCTGGCGCCGCGCGGTGATCGAGAAGCCGTTCGGCCACGACCTGGGCAGTGCGCAGGAGTTGAACCGGATCGTCCACGAGGTCTTCCCCCGTGACGAGGTCTTCCGGATCGACCACTACCTGGGCAAGGAGACCGTCCAGAACATCCTGGCGCTGCGCTTCGCCAACACCATGTTCGAGCCGATCTGGAACCGGTCGTACGTCGACCACGTGCAGATCACCATGGCCGAGGACATCGGTATCGGCGGCCGCGCCGGGTACTACGACGGCATCGGCTCGGCCCGCGACGTCATCCAGAACCACCTGCTCCAGCTGATGGCACTGACCGCCATCGAGGAGCCGGCGTCCTTCCACCCGAAGGCGCTGGTGGCCGAGAAGCTCAAGGTGCTCAGCGCCGTCAAGCTCCCCGCCGAGCTGGGCAAGCACACCGTGCGCGGCCAGTACGCGGCCGGCTGGCAGGGCGGCGAGGAGGTCGTCGGGTACCTCGACGAGGACGGCATCGACCCGGCCTCCAAGACCGACACCTACGCGGCCATCAAGCTGGAGATCAACAACCGCCGCTGGGCGGGCGTCCCGTTCTACCTGCGCACGGGCAAGCGCCTGGGTCGCCGGGTGACCGAGATCGCGGTGGTCTTCCAGCGGGCGCCGTACCTGCCGTTCGACTCCTACGCGACCGAGGAGCTGGGGCAGAACGCCCTGGTCATCCGGGTCCAGCCGGACGAGGGCGTCACGGTGCGGTTCGGCTCCAAGGTGCCGGGCACGTCCTTCGAGGTCCGGGACGTCACGATGGACTTCGCCTACGGCGAGTCCTTCACGGAGTCCAGCCCGGAGGCATACGAGCGGCTCATCCTGGACGTGCTGCTCGGCGACGCCAACCTGTTCCCGCGGCACCAGGAGGTCGAGCTCTCCTGGGAGATCCTCGACCCGATCGAGAAGTACTGGGACACCCACGGCAAGCCCGCCCAGTACCCCGCCGGGACCTGGGGCCCGAGCGAAGCCGACGACATGCTCGCACGAGACGGCAGGAGCTGGCGCCGGCCATGAGGATCGACCTGACGGACACCACGTCCAGCAAGATCAACGCAGCCCTGATGGACGCCCGCCGGGCCAGCGGCTCCACCGCCGCCGGCATGGTGCTCACCCTGGTGATCGTGACCGACGAGGGCAGCGCGTACGACGCCCTCAAGGCCGCCAACGACGCCTCCCGCGAGCACCCCTCGCGCACCCTCGCGGTCATCAAGCGCGCCGGGCGTTCGCCCCGGGCCCGTGCCGAGACCCGCCTGGACGCCGAGATCCTGGTGGGCACCGACGCCGGCTCCGGCGAGACGGTCGTCCTGCGGATGCACGGCGAACTCGCCGCGCACGCGCAGTCGGTCGTCCTGCCGCTGCTGCTGCCGGACGCCCCGGTGGTGGTCTGGTGGCCGGAGAACTCCCCCGCCCACCCGGCCCAGGACCCGCTCGGCGCGATCGCCCAGCGTCGGATCACCGACGCGGTCACCGCCGAGTCGCCGGTCGGCCAGCTCGCCCAGCGGGCCCAGAGCTACACCCCCGGCGACACCGACCTCGCCTGGACCAGGATCACCGGCTGGCGCTCCATGCTGGCCGCCGCGCTGGACGGCCGGCCGGCCGAGGTCACCTCCGCGGTGGTCGAGGGCGAGTCGTACAACCCCAGCGTCGAGCTGCTCGGCCTCTGGCTGACCAACCGGCTGCGGGTCCCGGTCGAGCGCGTCGTCACCGGCGGCCCCGGCATCACCTCGGTGACGCTGCGGACGAAGGACGGCGACGTCACCCTCGACCGTCCGGACGGCCTGATGGGCACGCTGTCCATGCCTGGCGCACCGGTACGCCAGGTGGCGCTCAAGCGCCGCGAGACGTCCGAACTGATCGCCGAGGAGCTGCGCCGGCTCGACCCGGACGACATCTACGCGACGGCCGTCCGGACTCCCGTCGAGCGGCTGCGCGAGCCGGCCGGCGTCGAGACCACGGCAGCCGTCAAGGCCGCCAAGGCCGTCGAGGCGGCGGTCACCGTCGCCCCGGTCCGGGTCAGTGCCAAGGTCCCGGTCGAGGCGCCCGCCGAGGCGGCAGCGGCCAAGGCACCGGCGAAGGCCGTCACCAAGAAGACGGTGGCGCGCCGGACCCCGGCCAAGTCGCTCCCCGGCACGGCCGACCGCGCCGCCGCCAAGGCCACCCCGGCCAAGACGCCGGTCAAGCGCGCCACCAAGCGGAGCGGCTCGTGACGGCCGCCGTCCCGCAGCTGGTGGTGCACCGGGACAAGGAGCTGATGGCGCAGGCCGCAGCGGCCCGGCTGATCACCAGGATCGTGGACGCGCAGTCCGCCCGCGGCACCGCCTCGGTGGTGCTCACGGGCGGGCGCAACGGCAACGCGCTGCTCGCCGCGATCGCGTCCTCCCCCGCGCGCGACGCGGTGGACTGGCGGCACCTGGACCTCTGGTGGGGCGACGAGCGCTTCGTCCCCGCCGCGGACCCGGAGCGCAACGCCGTCCAGGCCAGGGACGAACTGCTGGCCCGCGTCCCGCTGGACCCGGCCCGGGTGCACGAGATGCCGGCCTCGGACGGCGCCGACGGCTCCGACGTGGAGGCGGCCGCCGCCCGCTACGCGCGGGAACTGGCCGCGGCCGCCGAGCCGGGCGACCGGCTCGGCGTCCCGTCCTTCGACGTGCTGCTGCTCGGCGTCGGTCCGGACACCCACGTGGCGTCGCTGTTCCCCGAGCACCCGGGCGTCCGGGAGAACGAGCTGACCGTGACCGGCGTCCGGGGGGCACCCAAGCCCCCGCCGGTCCGGGTCTCGCTCACCCTCCCGGCGATCCGGGCCGCCCGCGAGGTCTGGCTGCTCGCGGCGGGTGAGGACAAGGCCGACGCGGTCGCCCTGGCCCTCTCCGGCCCGGGCGAGATCCAGGCCCCGGCCTCGGGGGCGTACGGGCGCTCGCGCACGCTGTGGCTGCTCGACCGGGCCGCCGCGTCGAAGCTCCCGGCCGAGCTCTACCCGGCGGCCTCCGCCTAGCCGGTGGTACGTGGAGAGGGGGCGGGCGCCGTGGCTGTCTCTTATACAC
>NZ_JBHUWW010000188.1:0-12440 GCF_042669755.1 Kitasatospora sp. NPDC057223
GGTACCCGGTGATCCGGGTACCGGCCCCACGGCCGTGCTCGGTGCGGCGGCGCGGTCAGCCGGTGTTGCGCAGGCCGGCGGCGATGCCGTTGACCGTGAGCAGCAGGGCGCGGGCGCGCAGCGGGTCCTCCGGGAGGCCCTGGGCGACCAGCTCGCGCTGACGGCGCAGCAGGGCGACCTGGAGGTAGGAGATCGGGTCGAGGTAGGCGTCGCGGACCCCGAAGGTCTGCTTCAGGACCTCGTTGTGCTCCAGGAGCTCGTTCTCGCCGGTGAGGCGCAGGACCTCCTTGAGGGTGAGGTCGTGCTCCGCGACGATCTGGTCGAAGACGTGGTGCAGTTCGGCGGGGACGAGCTGCTCGACGTAGTGCCGGGCGATCCGCAGGTCGGTCTTGGCCAGCGTCATGGCGACGTTGGACAGGAAGTTCTGGAAGAAGTGCCACTGGCCGTGCATCTCGTCCAGCACGTCGCCGAGGCCGGCCTCGCGGGCGGCGGCGAGGCCGGAGCCGACGCCGTACCAGCCGGGGACGATCTGGCGGGACTGGGTCCAGCCGAACACCCACGGGATGGCGCGCAGGCCGTCGAGGCCGGCGCCGGAGTCGGGGCGGCGGGAGGGCCGCGAGCCGAGGTGCAGGGAGGCGAGCTGGTCGACCGGGGTGGCCGCGAAGAAGTACTTCGGGAGGTCCTCCTGCTCGACGAGCGCGCGGTAGGAGGTGTGGGCGGCCTCGGAGACCTGGTCCATCGCCGCGTCCCAGCGGGCGAGCTCCTCGGGGGCCTGGCGCGGTGCGGTGTGCAGGGCGGAGGCGGCGAGGGTGGCGGAGATGGTCAGTTCGAGGTTCTCCCGGGCGAGGGAGGGGAGCAGGTACTTGTCGGAGATGACCTCGCCCTGCTCGGTGACCTTGATCTCGCCCTCCAGGGTGCCCCAGGGCTGGGCCAGGATGGCCTCGTGCGAGGGGCCGCCGCCGCGGCCGACGGTGCCGCCGCGGCCGTGGAAGAGGCGCAGCCGGATGCCGTAGCGGTGGGCGACGTCGCGCAGCCGGCGCTGGGCGCGGTGGATCTCCCACTGGGAGGTGGTGATGCCGCCGAACTTGGAGGAGTCGGAGTAGCCGAGCATGACCTCCTGGATGTCGCCGCGCAGCGAGACGAGCAGCCGGTAGGACGGGTCGGAGAGCATCTCGTCCAGGATGCGGTCGGCTTCCTGGAGTTCGTCGGTGGTCTCCAGCAGCGGGACGATGCCGATCTTGGCGATGCCCGCGTGCAGGTCGATCAGGCCGGCCTCGCGGGCGAGGACGGTGGCGGCGAAGACGTCGTCGGCGCCCTGGCACATCGAGATGATGTAGCTCTCGACGATCTCGTCGCCGAAGCGCTCGAAGCCCTCGCGGATGGTGTTGAAGACGCCGAGGGTCTTGGTCCCGGCGGCGTCCAGCGGGGCGGGCGTGGGGGCGAGCGGGCGGCGCGAGCGGAGCTCCTTGGCGAGGAGCTTCTGGCGGTACTCGCGGGGCATGTCGGAGTAGCGCCAGGCCTCTTCGCCGAGGCGGTCGAAGAGCTGGCCGAGGGCGTGGTGGTGGGCCTCGGCGTGCTCGCGGACGTCCATGGTGGCGAGCTGGAGTCCGAACGCCTCGATGGTGCGGATCGCGCGGGCCAGCCGGCCGTCGGCGATCAGCTGGCCGCGGTGGCTGCGCAGCGAGTCCTGGATCAGCTTGAGGTCGGCGATCAGGTCGCGGGTGCCGCGGTAGTCGCGTCCCTCGATGTGCGGGGTGCCGCCGGCCAGGCGCTCGCGGGTGTTCTCCAGCTTGAGGCGCACGCAGGTGGCCTTCAGGCGGTAGGGCTCCTCGGCGTTCATCCGCTTGTAGCGCGGGCTCAGCTCGGGGAGCTGGTGCAGGTCGGTGTTGAGCGAGGCGAGGAGCTCGACGGAGGCGCCGGCGAGCCGCTCGGAGGTGGAGAGCGAGTTGCGCAGGTCGTCGACGGCGGCGAGGGCGTCCTTGATGCCGTACTCGTGCTGGAGGTTGAGGACGTCCCAGGTGACCTGCGGGGTGACGTTGGGGTTGCCGTCGCGGTCGCCGCCGATCCAGGTGCCGAAGGTCAGCGGCCGGACGCCCTCGGGGAGGGTCAGGCCGACCCGGGCAAGCTCCTCGTGCAGCTCCTCCAGGACCTCCGGGACGGCGTCGCGGTAGAGCTCGTCCAGGTAGTAGACGGCGTTGCGGGCCTCGTCGGTGGGCTCGGGGCGGGCGATGCGCAGTTCGTCGGTCTGCCAGAGCAGGTCGATGACCTCGGCGAGGCGGCGGTCGGCCTGGCGCTTGGCCGAGCTGTGCCGGGCGGGGTCGGTGGTGGAGAGGCCGGAGGCGACGTGCTCGCGGTGGATGCGCTCCAGCAGCTCGCCGATCCGGCGCAGCTTGTTGAGGACGCTGCGGCGGGCCGCCTCGGTGGGGTGGGCGGTGAAGACGGGGCGTACGGCCAGGTGGGCGAGGGTGTCCTCGAGGTGCTTGGGGTCGGCCTCGGCGAGCTGGTCGGCCGTCTGGGCGAGGAGGGATCCCTCGCGGGCGCGGCGGGTGGCGAACTCGCGGCCGCGGTGCACCTGCTCGGTGACGTTGGCGAGGTGGAAGTAGGTGGAGAAGGCGCGGACGAGCTTGCCTGCTGTCTCCAGGTCGATGTCCGAGAGCAGTTCGGCGGTGGCTTCGCCGTCGGTGCGGCTCAGCAGGCGGACCTGCTCGACCAGGCCCAGCAGCTGCGGGCCTTCCTGGCGTACCAGCGTCTCGCCCAGCAGGTCGCCGAGGCGGCGGATGTCCGCGCGCAGGGCGGCGTTGTCTGCGATCGGGTCGGCGGCGGTGGGACTGTCCGCCGGGGTGGGGACCGGAGCGGTCACGGCTGGCTCCCTGTGGTGGTGGGGTTCGGCAACGGCTCTCCCTCCCGGCCTGCGGCCGGGAGATGCCCCCATTGTGGTGAGGGACGCGTGCGGACCGCGCTGTCCGACGCGACCAGCATAGGTGTGAAGGGGGACGGCGTCCGAGAGGTGGCCGGATCGCGGACACGTCCGGCCGGTTCGGTGCGACGGTGCTCCGGTGTGCCGCGAGTGGTCTGGACCACTGGCCCGGAGGGAGGGCGGTGCCGGCCGTCCGGATGCCGGGGTGCACGGGCCGGGACCGGACCGCGGCGGGGCCGTAGGCTGTCGGGCATGAGCAAGACGCCGGGGGAGGGCGGTCCGGGCGGGCCGCTGTGGTGGTGGAAGCGGCGCCGCAGCGCCCTGCTGGACATCGGGCTGGCCGTGCTCGCGGCCCTGGAGTGCGCCGTCGGGGCGTACGACTTCGTCGGCGGGCGGCTCGGCCTGGGGCTCCCCGCGGCGGTCGCGGCGGCGGTGCTCGGGGCGCTGGCCGGGGCCACCCTGGTGGTGCGGCGGCGCTGGCCCGCGGTGCCGGTGCTGGTGGCGCTGCTCTTCGTGCCCGGCCTGTTCGGGGTCGTCCTGCTGGTGGTGTCGCTGTACACGCTGGCGGCGACCTGGGAGTGGCCGTCGCGGCGCCGCCGGGTGGTCGGGCTGGGGGCGCTGGCGTTCGCCGAGGCGCTGGCGGTCACGCTGGTCGCGGTGCTGACCCCCGATGAGCCGAACGAGGGTGCGCCGCCGTTGTGGGTGCTCGTCCTGCTGGCGGTGCTGGTCGCGGTCGGGCTGACGGTGCCGCCGGTGGTGACGGGGCTGTACATCGGGGCGAAGCGGCGCCTGGTCGAATCCCTGAAGGACCGTGCGCACGGTCTGGAGACCGAGCTCGACCTGCTGGCCGAACAGGCGCAGGAGCGGGCCCGCCGGGCCCGGCTGGAGGAGCGCACCCGGATCGCCCGGGAGATGCACGACGTGGTGGCCCACCGGGTGTCGCTGATGGTGGTGCACGCCGGGGCGGTGGAGCGGATCGCCGTGAAGGATCCGCAGAAGGCGGCGCAGAGCGCCAAGCTGGTCGCGGACGTGGGACGGCAGGCGCTGGACGAGCTGCGGGAGATCCTCGGCGTGCTGCGGATGTCGGAGGAGCCGGCCGACCGCCTCGACGGCCTGACCCGGCTGGTCGACCAGTCGAAGGCGGCGGGGATGGCCGTCACCCTCACGGTCAGCGGGGCGCGCCGCGCGTTCACCGCGCAGGCCGAGCAGACGGCCTTCCGGGTCGTCCAGGAGGGCCTGACCAACGCGCACAAGCACGCCGGCGGCGCCCTGGTCGCGGTGCTGCTGGCGTACGTCCCGAACGGCGTACGGGTGGCCGTGGTCAACGGCTGCCCCGCCGCCGCGGAGCGGGTCGGGCTGCCGGGCGGCGGCAACGGCCTGGTCGGCATGCGCGAACGGGTGGTCGCGCTCGGCGGGACCTTCTCGGCCGGGCCGGAGCAGGACGGCGGATTCCGGGTGGAGGCCGTCCTGCCGTCCCGCCTCGCCCTGCGGACGGAGCCGCTGGGCTGATCGGCCGAGCTGATCGGCTGGGCCGAGCCGCTGGCCCGAGGAGCTGGGCCCGAGCGGCCGGCGGGGGCCGCCGTCAGGCCGGCGGCTGCGGGCCGGCCGCGGTGTGCAGGCGGTCCGGGAGGATGCCGAGCAGGAGCGTGGTGACGGCCTCGTCGACGCTGTCGCCGAGGTACCACTCGCCGGTGGGGTCGAGGCTGTAGACCCGGCCGCCCTCGTCGATGGCGAGCAGGGCGCGGCCGTACATCTCCTCGCCGAGCGGCGCGAGCCTGGTGTCCAGGGCGCGGCCGAGGTCGGCCAGCGTCCGGGGCTGGTGCAGGCCGCAGAGCGGGTCCAGCAGGAACGGGGTGAGGGCGAGGTCGCGGCCGGCGCCGGCGGGCTCGAAGGCGAGGCCGCCGAACTCGGCCCAGGCCTCGACGGCGGCCGGGAACACCGCGTGCCGGGCGGGGTAGGGGTCGCCGGCGGGGCCGTCGTGGTGGGCCAGGGTGTCGGCCCACTCCTCGGCCTGCTGGATCTGCCAGCGGCCGGGGTGCCAGCCGGCCTGCTTGAGGCCGGCCGCGACGTCGGCGGCGAACCGGGGCCGGAGCCGGGAGGGGGAGGGAGGCTGACCGAGCGGGTTCAGGGGATGCTCCGGGAATGGGGGACAGGGGGCTTGCGGGGGCGGGGCGGGTGGGGCCCCGGTAGGTCAGGTGGTGGGCGGGCCGACGGCGACGCTCTGCACGTTCAGGTGTTCGAGCAGCGGGCCGCAGGAGCGGCACGGCGGCGCGTGGGTGCCGTGCGCGGGATCGTGCTCCTCGCGGATCCGGACGGTGGTGAGCCGGGCGCCCTTGAGGGACTTGCGGGCGTCGCCGAGGGTCAGCGGCTTGCGGGCGGCGCGCTTGGAGCGCCCCGCGTCCACGGCGGTCAGGTGCTGGGAGAGCAGGACGGCCTCCGGGCAGCGGCCGGTGAACCGCTCCCGCTGCTCGACCGGCAGCGCCGCCAGGAACTCGCCGACCAGCGGGTGCAGCCCGGGGGTGTGCTCGGACTTGTCGCCGGCCAGCGTGAGCACCCCGCCGCCGCGCAGGGACAGCGCGGCGGCCACGGCCGGCAGCAGGCTGTCGCGGTGGTGGCGCAGCAGGGGGGCGCCGGCCGTGGTGGTGTCCTCGATGGTCATGCGTCCTCCTGCTCCCGGCTGCTTTGTTGCTTCTGTGCGGATCTGCCCCTGCGGGCCAAGCCTGTCAAACGCCACTGTCAGATGATGACCCGGGGTGTGGAGGATGGGGCAGAAGTGCTGCGAGGTACAGGAGGCGTGACCGGTCGGCACGCGGTTGTGGCCGGATCTGCACACGGCCGTCACGAATCGTCCGTCGGTTTCCCGAATCCGTCCCGCCCGGGTGGCGCGGCCGGTAGCGTGCCTGCAACGGTCCGGCGGGGCGGCCGGCCGGCGGGGGAAGCCGGGCGGCCCGGCAACTCCACCGCCCGGTAGGGCTGTTGAGGCCGCCCGGGGCAACGGCGCCCCGGCGTCGAGCAAGGGGGGTCTTGCGATGACGTACGCAGAAACCGCCAACGAGGCGCCGGGCGAACACGTACCCACACCGGGCGCACCACCCCCGGCCAGGCCCGCTCAGCCGATCGGCATCGCCGTGATCGGCGCCGGCTACTGGGGCCCGAACCTCGTCCGCAACGCCCAGCAGACGCCCGCGCTGCGCCTGCACTGGCTCTGCGACCTGGACGACGCCCGCTCGCGCCGGGTGCTGGGCGAGTACAGCACCGTCCGCTCCACCACCTCCTTCGAGCAGGTGCTCGCCGACGAGCGGGTCCGGGCGGTGGCCGTCGCCACGCCCGCCGCCGCGCACCACCGGCTGGTCCGGGCCGCGCTGGAGGCGGGCAAGCACGTCCTGGTCGAGAAGCCGATCACCACCTCCGTCGCGGAGGCCACCGAACTGGTCGAACTGGCCGAGGCCCGCGGGCTGGTGCTGATGTGCGACCACACCTTCTGCTACACGCCCGTGGTGCGCCGGATCCGGGAGCTGGTGCACGGCGGGGAGATCGGCGACATCCAGTTCTTCGACTCGGTGCGGATCAACCTGGGCCTCGTGCAGCCCGACGTGGACGTGCTGTGGGACCTGGCACCGCACGACCTGTCCATCCTCGACTTCGTGCTGCCGCCGGGCGTGGAGCCGGTCGGGGTGAGCGCCCAGGGCGCCGACCCGATCGGCGCCGGCCGGGCCTGCGTGGCGTACCTGGCCGTCCGGCTGAGCAACGGCGCGCTCGCGCACTGCCACGTCAACTGGCTCTCGCCGACGAAGGTCCGCACCACGCTGATCGGCGGCTCGCGCCGCACGCTGGTCTGGGACGACCTCAACCCGCAGGCGCGCCTGGCGGTCCACGACCGGGGCGTGGACCTGACCCCGCCGGACGAGCTGACCGACGCGATCCGCCACCGGGCGCTGATCTCCTACCGGGTCGGCGAGATGGTCGCGCCGGCCCTGGTGGAGCAGGAGGCGCTGCGCAACGTGATGGCGGAGTTCGCCGCCGCGATCACCGAGGGCCGGGCCGCGCTCACCGACGGGCGGTCCGGCCTGCGGGTGCTGGAGCTGCTGCACGCGGCCTCGCTCAGTCTCGAACTCGGCGGCGCCACCGTCCCGGTGGGCGCCGGCGTCGTCCAGGAGCCGTCCACTCAGGAGAGGGCCACCGCACGGTGAACGCTGTAGAGATCGAGGGCTCCCGCTGCCTGGTCACGGGCGGGGCCGGCACCATCGGCTCCACCGTCGTCGACCGGCTGATCGCGGCCGGGGCCCGGGAGGTCGTCGTCCTGGACAACTTCGTCCGCGGCCGGGCGGAGAACCTGGCGGACGCCGCCCGCCTCGCCGCACCCGGCAGACTGCGCGTGGTGGACGGCGACATCCGCGACCGGGCGCTGCTGCGCGAGCTGCTGGAGCCCGGTACGGACCTGCTGTTCCACCTCGCCGCGATCCGGATCACCCAGTGCGCCACCGAACCGCGCCTCGCCCTGGAGATCATGGTCGACGGCACCTTCGACGTGGTCGAGGCCGCCGCCGAGACCGGCGTGCGCAAGGTCGTCGCCTCCTCCACCGCCTCCGTCTACGGCCTCGCCGACACCTTCCCCACCCCCGAGACCCAGCACCCGTACCACAACGACACCCTGTACGGCGCCGCGAAGGTGTTCAACGAGGGCCTGCTGCGGAGCTTCCACGCGATGTCCGGCCTGGACTACGTCGCGCTGCGCTACTTCAACGTGTACGGCCCGCGGATGGACGTGCACGGCCGCTACACCGAGGTGTTCATCCGCTGGATGGAGCGGATCGCCGCCGGGCAGCCCCCGTTGATCTTCGGCGACGGCTCCCAGACCATGGACTTCGTCTACACCGAGGACATCGCCCGGGCCAACCTGCTGGCCGCCGCCGCACCGGTCACCGACCGGGTCTACAACATCGCCACCGGCAGCGAGGTCTCGCTGCGCGGCCTCGCCGACGCGCTGCTCGGCGCGATGGACCGCCCCGACCTCGACGTCGAGCACGGCCCCGCCCGGGGCACGGCCGGCGGCGTCGTCCGCCGGCTCGCCGACATCTCGGCGGCCGAACGCGACCTCGGCTGGAAGCCCGAACTGGGCCTCGACGAGGGCCTGCGTCGGCTGGTCGCCTGGTGGCGCGAGCAGTAACCCCTGGACCGACCGGCACTCTGGAGAGCAGATGAGCACCATTCCCGTCATGCTGCCCTGGCTCGGCGAGGAGGAGGCCGAGGCCGCCGCCGAGGCCGTCCGCTCCGGCTGGGTGGCCCAGGGCCCCCGGGTCGCCGCGTTCGAACGGGCCTTCGCCGAGCACCTCGGCGTGCCGCACGCCGTCGCCGTCTCCTCCTGCACCACCGCGCTGCACCTCGCCCTGCTGGTGGCCGGCGTCGGCCCCGGCGACGAAGTCGTCGTCCCCTCCTTCTCGTTCATCGCCACCGCCAACGCCGTGGGCTACCTCGGCGCGACCCCGGTCTTCGCCGACGTCGACGAGACCACCGGCAACCTCACCGCGGCGAGCGTCGAACCGCTGCTCACCGGCCGGACGAAGGCCGTGGTCGCCGTCGACCAGGGCGGCGTGCCCGTCGACCTGGACGCCCTGCGCACCCTCGCCGACCCGCGCGGCATCACCGTGGTCGAGGACGCCGCCTGCGGCGCCGGCTCGCTCTACCGGGGCCGCCCGGTGGGCAGCACGGCCGAACTCGCCGCCTGGTCCTTCCACCCGCGCAAGCTGCTGACCACCGGCGAGGGCGGCATGGTCACCTGCCAGGACGGCGAACTCGCGGCCCGGCTGCGCCGGTTGCGCGAGCACGGGATGAGCGTCTCGGCCGCCGACCGGCATGCCGCGACGGGCGGCGCGAGCCTGCTGGAGACGTACGACGAGATCGGCTTCAACTACCGGATGACCGACATCCAGGCCGCCGTCGGCCTGGTGCAGCTGCGCAAGCTGCCCGCCATGGTCGCCCGCCGCCGCGAACTCGCCGACCGCTACCGCACCCTGCTGGCCGGCGCCGCCCCCGGTGCCCGGCTGGTCGCCGACCCGCCGCACGGCACCGGCAACCACCAGAGCTGCTGGCTGCTGCTGCCCGGCGGCGCCCCCGACCGGGCCGGCCTGCTCGCCCGCCTCGCCGCCGACGGCGTCAGCGCCCGGCGCGGCATCATGGCGGCCCATCTGGAGGCGCCGTACAAGGGGACGGCCCGGGTACCGCTGCCCGCCACCGAACTCCTCACCGCCCGCTCGATCGTGCTGCCGCTCTACCACGCGCTCACCGAGGCCCAGCAGGACCGCGTGGTGGCCGCCCTGGGTGCCGCGCTGTCCTGACCGCCCCGCCCCGCCCGCCAACCCGCCCGACCGCCCGCCCGCCCGACCGACCGACAGGAGAGCCACGGATGACGACCGCCGACGCCCCCATCCCGCTCGTCGACCTGCGGGCCGCGCACGCCGAGGTCGCCGAGGACGTCCGGGCCGGTTTCGACCGGGTGCTCGCCACCGGCGCGTACGTCAAGGGCCCGGTGGTGGCCGGCTTCGAGGCCGACTACGCGGCCTTCTCCGGTGTGCGGCACTGCGTCGGCGCGGCCAACGGCACCGACGCCCTCGAACTCGCCCTGCGCGCACTGGCCCTGCCCGCCGGCGGCGGCGTGCTGCTGCCCGCGAACACCTTCGTCGCCACCGCCGAGGCCGTGCTGCGGGCGGGCCTGCGCCCCGTCCTGGTGGACGCCGATCCCGAGCACCTGTTGATCGACCCGGCCCGGGCCGCCGACGCGCTGCCCGCCGCCGTGGCCCTGCTGCCCGTCCACCTGGGCGGCCAACTCGCCCCGATGCGGGAGCTCCTGGCGCTGGCCGGCGACCGGCCGGTGATCGAGGACGGCGCGCAGTCCCAGGGCGCCCGGCAGGAGGGCCGCAGCGGCCTGTGGGGCCGGATCGCCGCCACCAGCTTCTACCCGGGCAAGAACCTCGGCGCCTACGGGGACGCCGGCGCCGTCCTCACCGACGACGACGGCCTCGCCGCCGCCGTCCGCCTGACCGGCGACCACGGCTCCGGCCGCAAGTACGTCCACGAGCGGTTCGGCTTCAACTCCCGGATGGACGAGCTGCAGGCCGTCGTGCTGCGGGCCAAACTGCGCCGGCTGCCGGCCTGGAACGCCGCCCGGCGGGCCGCCGCCGCCCGCTACCACGAGCTCCTCGCGGGCGTCGACGCGCTGACCCTCCCCTCGGCCGGCCCCGGCAACGAGCACGTCTGGCACCTGTACGCGGTGCGGGTCGGGCGCGGGCGCGACGAGGTGCTGGCCGCTCTGCTGGCGGCCGGCATCGGCGCCGGCATCCACTACCCCGTCCCCGTCCACCTCCAGCCCGCCTTCCGGGAGTTCGGCGACGGCGAGGGGAGCTTCCCGGTCGCCGAGCGGGCCGCCCGCGAACTGCTGACCCTCCCGCTCTACCCGCAGATCACGCCGGCCCAGCAGACCCGGGTCGCCGAGACCCTGATCAAGGCCCTCGCCCGCCGCTGACCGCCGCCCGTCGCCCGCCGAACCTCCAGGCGGGGCGACCGCCGCCGGGCCCGACCCCCTACCCTGGTGTCCAGTAATCGGCTTCAGCCAGTGGGGGCTCCCAGATGACGACAGGTCGGCCCGGCACCGCCACCGCGCCCAACGGGGCGTACGCGGGCCAGGTGGTGCAGTTCCCGGACCCGGTGCGGGCCCAGAGGCACCCCGCCGGGGTCCGGGTGGACGCGTACGGCTACCCGGACTTCAGCGCGTACGCCGCCGCTGCCGCCGAGGTCGCCGACCCGCCGGAGGGCTTCGGCGTGGACGAACTGCGGCTGACCGACTTCGTCTCGGCGAACGCCGCGCTGTTCACCCAGGGCCACGAGCTCTGGGCCGACCTGGGCAGCGCCGTCGCCACCCCGCCGGGCTGGACCTGGCACCACGCGGTGGGCCGGGCGGCGCCGGGCTGGCGCCGGATGGAGCTGGTGCCCGTCGAGGTCAAGGCCCTGCTCCGGCACCACGGCGGCCTCGCGCACTCCTCCGCCGACCACAGCCGGCGCGGCACCCGCCCGCTCCAGGAGCGCCGGCCGGTGCACTTCTCGCTGGCGAAGGACGGCGGTGACCCGCTGAGCGTCCCCGAGGACCTCGTCCAGCACGCGGAGGAGCGCCTGGGCTACCGGCTCCCGGGCGCGTACCGCAACTTCCTCAAGGTGGCCGGCGGCCGCGCGCCGGTCGGCGTGGCGCTCGACACCGAGTTCGGACTGCTGGTCGACCAGCCGTTCCTGACGCTCGGCGAGGAGATCGGCGTCGAGGACCTCGTCTACGCCAACAAGTGCCTGCGCGACCACCTGACCAAGGACTACCTCGCCGTCGCGTACGTGCAGGGCGGCATCCTGGCGGTCAAGGTGCGCGGTGAGGGCACCGGCTCGGTCTGGGCCTGCCTGTACGACGACGCCCGGGACAACGGCGGCCCCGAGAGCCCGGAGGACCGGGTGGCCCGGCTGCTGCTGCCCTGCGGCGACGACTTCGACGCGTTCCTGCTCCGGCTGGCCGGCTGCCCGCCGGAGCTGGAGACGGTCGCGGAGCTGATGGTGGACGGCGGGTTCGCCCGCGCCGTACCGGCGCACTGAGGTGCGGGACGGACAGCGGTACGCACAGCCGTACGCACGGCCCGACGGGCCTGGGACAGATGGTGAGGGGACAGAGGTGAACCGGGCGTGGTGACGTACGCGCAGGCGCAGGAACTCGCGGACGACTGGATCAACGGCGGCGTGCCGCGGTCGCAGCAGCGCGAAGTACGGGTCCGGGAGTTCGACCTCGGCTTCGTCTGCTGGTCGGTGGACCCGGCCGGCGGCCCGGCGGCCGACGGCGGCGAGGCCCGGCTGGTGATCGCCCGCGACACCGGGGCGAGCACACTGTGGCCCGCCCTGCCGGTCAACGAGGTCGTCCGGAGCTACGAGGAGGTGTACGGGCGGCCGGTGGTGGCCAACCCGGCCGGTGCGGCCAGGCCCGCGCCCGGCCCGGTCGAGGCGACCTCCTTCCTGCTCAGCCCGCCGCAGTGGCTCCAGGAGGCCGGTGCGGCGGCGATCGCGGCCGAGGGCGCCCGGCTCGGCGCGCCCGAGCCGGCACCCGCGGCCCCGGCTCCGCCCGCCCCCGCGCCTTCACCCGCGCCTTCACCCGCGTCCGAGCCGGTGCGGCAGCCCTCGGTGCTCAGCACGCCCCCGGACTCCGACCGGCCGGCCGGCGACGCGCCCACCATGCTCGCCCCGCCGTCGGGCCAGGACGGACCGCCCCCGCCCCCGCCGCCGCCCGCCGCCCCGCTGCCGGTCGCGCCCCCGCCGCCGCCCGGTGCCACGCCGGTCTTCCCCGGCCCGCCGCCGGGCGCCGACGGCTACGCCCCCACGATGCTGGCCGGGCCCGGCGGCCCGCCCGGACCGCCGGCTCCGCCCTCGGTCGAGCACGCCCCGACCATGCTCGCCTCGCCGGACGCGCTGCCCGGCCTGATGGGCCTGCCCGGCGCGCCCGTCG
>NZ_JBHUWW010000189.1:0-12406 GCF_042669755.1 Kitasatospora sp. NPDC057223
TTCCTCAGGAATCCGCCCGGGCCCGGCCCGTTCGCGGGCTCAGCGCGGTGCGGCGGCGCGGCGCTGCTTCAGGTAGCCGGCCAGCGAGAGCAGCCCGACCAGCACGCCGGCCGCGTACAGCTGCCGGCGGTTGCCCTCGGTGGTGGTCATCAGCGCGAGGATGCCGAGCACCGCGAGCAGCGCGGCCCAGGTCAGGTAGGGGAAGCCCCACATCCGGACGGTGAGCAGCTCCGGGGCCTCCCGCTCCAGCCGGCGGCGCATCCGCAGCTGGACGACGCAGATGAAGAACCAGACCACCAGGATGGCCACGCCGGTGGTGTTCATCAGCCAGGTGAAGACGGTGTCCGGCCAGAGCACGCCGGCCAGTACGGCGGCGAAGCCGAACCCGCAGGAGGCGGCCACGGCGAGCCGCGGCACCCCGCCGCTGACCTTCGCCAGCGCGCGCGGGCCCTGCCCGCGGGCGACCAGTGAGTACGCCATCCGCGAGGAGCCGTAGATGTTGGCGTTCATCGCGGAGAGCAGCGCGATCAGCACCACGGCCTCCATGATGGTGCCCGCGCCGGGCACCCCGAGGTGCTGGAGCACCGTCACGTAGGGGCCGTCCGCGACGATCGCCGGGTCCTTCCAGGAGACCAGCGTGACGACCAGGGCCATCGAGCCGATGTAGAAGACGGCGATCCGCCAGACCGCGGTGCGCACCGCGTTGGCCACGTTGCGCCTCGGGTCCTCGGACTCGGCGGCGGCGATGGTGACGGTCTCCAGGCCGCCGTAGGCGAACACCGAGGCGAGCAGGCCGACGATCAGCCCGCTGGTGCCGTTCGGCAGGAAGCCGTCCTGGCCGGTCAGGTTGGTGGTGCCCGGGGCGCCGTCGCCGAGCACGCCGGTGACGCCGAGGGTGCCGAGGACGAGGAAGGCGACGATCGCGCTCACCTTGACGGCGGCGAACCAGAACTCGAACTCGCCGAAGTTCTTCACGGCCGTCAGGTTGCTGGCACAGAAGAACACCATGAAGACGCCGACCCAGACCCAGGCCGAGACCCCGGGGATCCAGCCGTTCATGATCTTTCCGGCGGCGGTGGCCTCGGCCGCGACGCCGCAGCAGAGCATCACCCAGTACATCCAGCCGGTGGTGACCCCGGCCCACGGGCCCAGTTCGCTCTCGGCGTGCACCGAGAAGGAGCCGGAGGCCGGCCGCGCCGCCGACATCTCGCCGAGCATCCGCATGATCAGCATGACCAGCAGTCCGGACGCGGCGAAGGCGAGGATGATGGCCGGCCCCGCCGCCGCGATGCCCGCGCCCGAGCCGACGAAGAGGCCGGCGCCGATGACGCCGCCGAGCGCGATCATCGAGAGGTGGCGCTGCTTGAGGCCGTGCGAGAGCTGCTGCCCGTCGGCGGGCGAGGGGTGGGCCGGCGTCTGCTCGGCGACGGGCGGTGCGGGGAGGTGGGCCATGAGGGTGGTCCAGACTGTTCGGACAGCGGGGTAAGTCGTCCAATATCCGGTGACAGCCCTGGGCATGCCAAGAAAGCCGGGCCGGGGCTCACGATCCGGACCGGATCATGACACGTGGTGTCCGCGGCCGGACCGTGTGCGACCCCCTGCTCGAACCGCCCGGCCGGTACGGTTCCGACAACGGCTGCCACCTGGCCTTTGTCGGAATCCCTGACGGTTCCGCAGCTCCGGAGCGCGTAGGTTCACAAGGGTTAACCCAAGCCTTCCAGCGCGCGGAGATCCCTCGATGGCCACTGCCAGTACCCCGATACCGTCCGGCACCGTCCTTGCCGACCTGCTGCCCGCGGCCTCCGGCCGCCTCGCCGCCCAGACGCGCGACCTCGTCCTGGTGGCCGGCGGCGCCGCCCTCACCGGCCTCGCCGCCCAGCTGTCGGTGAACGTTCCCGGCTCGCCCGTCCCCGTCACCGGCCAGACCTTCGCCGCCCTGCTCGTCGGCACCGCGCTCGGCACCCGCCGCGGCATCGCCTCGCTCGGGCTCTACCTGCTCGCCGGCATGGCCGGCCTGCCGTGGTTCGCCCAGGGCACCTCCGGCTGGGCGATGCCCTCGCTCGGCTACGTCATCGGCTTCGTCCTCGCCGCGGGCCTGGTCGGCGCGCTCGCCCGGCGCGGGGCCGACCGCAGCCCGCTGCGCACCGCCGGCGCGATGGTCGCCGGCACCCTCGCGATCTACGCGGTCGGCGTCCCGTACCTGGCCGCCTCGCTGAACGTCTCCCTCGGCCGCGCCGCCGAACTCGGGCTCTACCCGTACCTGGTGGGCGACGGGCTCAAGGCCGTGCTGGCGATGGGCGCCCTCCCGCTCGCCTGGAAGCTCCTCGGCAGGCGCGGCAACTAGCCTCGCCGAGCCCCTGCCGGAGCCCGGTGCACGCGCATGCCACACTCATACGCATGCGCGTGTACCTGGGTTCCGACCATGC
The DNA here is from genome assembly GCF_042669755.1 of Kitasatospora sp. NPDC057223. Lineage (NCBI taxonomy): Bacteria > Bacillati > Actinomycetota > Actinomycetes > Kitasatosporales > Streptomycetaceae > Kitasatospora > Kitasatospora sp. NPDC057223. The sequence continues at coordinate 2,427 of NZ_JBHUWW010000189.1, forward strand.
CGGATTCGACCTCAAGAACCACCTCGTCCAGTGGCTGAAGGAGGCCGGCCACGAGCCGGTCGACTGCGGGCCGCTCATCTACGACGCCGAGGACGACTACCCGCCGTTCTGCCTGCGCGCCGCCGAGCGCACCGCCGCCGACCCCGAGGGGCTGGGCATCGTGATCGGTGGATCGGGCAACGGCGAGGCGATCGCCGCCAACAAGGTGAAGGGCGTTCGCGCCGCGCTGGCCTGGAGCGAGCAGACCGCGTCGCTCGGCCGCGAGCACAACAACGCCAACGTGATCAGCATCGGCGGCCGGATGCACACCGAGGAGGAGGCCGTCAGGTTCGTCGAGGTGTTCCTCAGCACCCCGTACAGCGACGCCGAGCGGCACACCCGCCGGATCGAGATGCTCAGCGACTACGAGACCACGGGCGAGCTGCCCCCCGTCCCGGCCCACCACCCGCAGGGCTGAGCCCCCTTCACCACCTCGATCACCTCCCACCGCCCCGCACCGCCGAGACGCGGACGACCGGCCGGCCGCTCGTACAGCGGCCGGCCGCGAACGTTCGGGCGTGCGTGCGGGTTTGTGGCGTGCGCCACAGTGGCAGAGGTCTGCTGGGGCGCGCGGCTCCGTGCGCGCGCGGCCCGGCGCCGCCGTGCTCCTGCTCCGTACACCCACCCGTCCAAGCCTGTTGGGGCAGCGGCCGGCAGGGCCCGTACTCGGCCGAAACCCGTTGGGGCGGACCCGGGTCACCACGCGGAGCCGGTGCACCCCGTCGACGGCGGCCGGTGCCGGTGGATATGGTCGGACCCCATGGCTGGCAGACCTCCGGGCGCACCGCCCCAGACGACTGCGACGAGGCCCGACGCCGCCCAGGTGGCCAAGGACCCCGTCGGGGCCCGGCTGCGCAAATGGCAGCGCAGGCTCCGCCGCAAACTCCGCACCGCCGGCGTCGACTACTTCCGCGGCGGCCCCGCCGACTGGCCCGTGCTGACCGTGCTGGCCCTGCTCGTCCCGGTCCTGATCCTGCTGAACATCTGGATCCCGTCCTGGGCCCCGCCCACCGCCCTCGTCCTGCCGATCCTCGCCGCCGCGCTGCTGCTGCGCCCCGGCAGCCTGGTCGTGCTGTACGCGCTCGCCGCCTTCGGCCTCTCCGCCGAGTCGGTGATCCACACCGGCCAGCGGGTCGCCAGCGAGAACCCGGACGCCTACACCTACGGCGTCACCCCCGGCGCGGCCCTCGTCATCGGCGCCGCCGGGGTGGCGGGCCTGATGCTGGCGCAGTTCCGCAGCCGGGTCGGCGTGCCCTGGTGGGGCGGCTCCACGATGCTCTTCGACCTGCGGGAGCGGCTGCGGGTGCAGAGCAGGGTGCCCGAGCTGCCGGCCGGCTGGCACGCCGACATGGCCCTGCGCCCCGCGGGCGGCCAGTCCTTCTCCGGCGACTTCGTGGTCGCCTCCCGGACGGGCTCCGCGCAGCGCGTCCTGGAGGTGGTGCTGGCGGACGTGTCCGGCAAGGGCATGGACGCGGGCTCCCGCGCCCTGCTGCTCTCCGGTGCCTTCGGCGGCCTGCTCGGCTCGCTGCCCGCGCACGAGTTCCTGCCCGCCGCCAACGGTTACCTGCTGCGGCAGTCCTGGGAGGAGGGCTTCGCCACCGCCGTCCACCTGGTGCTCGACCTGGACACGGGGGAGTACGAGCTGCTCTCGGCCGGCCACCTGCCGGGGATGCAGCGGCTCTCCGGTGCGGGCCGGTGGGAGGTCAAGGAGGCCACCGAGGGCCCGCTGCTCGGGATCTACGACGGTGCGAAGTTCGAGGCGGTCCGGGGGCGGCTGAACCGCGGTGACGTGCTGATGCTGTGCACCGACGGCATGGTGGAGGCGCCCGGCCGGGACCTCTCCGAGGGCATGGACCGGCTGATGGGGGAGGCGGACCGGCTGGTGCCGGGGGCCGGCCCCGCGAGCTACCACGGTGCGGCGGCCCGGCTGATCGAGACGGTCGCCAAGGACATCAACGACGACCGCGCGGTGCTGCTGCTCTGGCGCGACTGACCGGGGCATGTGCCGCTGTCAACCCCGGCCGGCCCGGGGAGCTGATCTTCGGCCATTCCTGGCGCGCGCCCGAGGGCGCTCAACTGCCTTCGCGCGCCCCCTCCGTACGTGTGCGTACCCCTTTCGCCCCCGCCCGGTGGGCCCGGTGGCCCCGAGCCCGGGGCCGTGGCGGCAGCGCCCCGCCGACGAACCGTCAGGACGGTTCGGCTATCGTCTCGGTCGGCGGAAATTCGTCTCACATCGCAGGATCTCGGGCGCCTGCTTCCGGTAACACCTTTACGCAACCCGCACGGTCGACCACACTGAGTCCGGGCGGGACAGGTCGTGACTCGGGGACTGGGGGGATCGGGGGCGTCAGGTGCGGTGCGGTACGCACCGTACGGCCGCACAGAACACCGGCTGCGATGCGATCGGCCGACTTCCGCCTCGGGACCGTCGGACAGGCCGGGGTCCGGCTTCGCAGGAGCTTCGGGCCGAAGCTCCGCAATGAAACGAGGAAGTGAGTCCGGGTGGCACTCTCCGTCTCCGCGCTGGTCCTGTTCGGCGTCATCTGCATCATCTTCATCCGCAACAAGCAGTTGAAGATCGGTCACGCGATCCTGGCCGCGCTCTTCGGCTTCATGCTCAACCAGAGCACAGCCGCCAAACCGATCCAGGACTTCCTGAGCCAGCTGGCGAAGACCATCTCCGGCGTGGCCAGCTGACCGACCGGCAGGCCCCGGCGGGCGGGACGGGCCCGGACAGGGTTACTGGCCGGCGCGCCGGGCCTGCCGCCAGCGTCCGAACAACCCGCCCGGACGCACCCGCCCGGTCCCGGTTCCGGCCGCGACCGCCGGTGCCGCCGAGCGGCCCGGCGCCCCTGCGGGCTGCCCGCCCTCGGCCGTCAGCAGGATGAACAGACGGGCCCAGCAGAGCCGTTCGCCGCGTGGCCAGTCCAGCGCGCGCAGGGCCGCCGAGGCGGGCCCGGAAACCTCGCCGTTGACCCGCACCTCGGCCACGTCGTCGCCGGCCTTGCCGCCCAGGAACAGCTTGACGCCGTTGACCTGCGGGCCGGTCAGCTCCGGCAGCAGCGCGGCGGCCAGTACGGGCAGCAGCTGGTGCTCGGCCAGCCAGTGGGCGAGCAGCTCGTTGCCGAAGCCGAAGACCGCCGCCGGGCCCTGCACGGCGTGCCAGCCGGGCAGCTCGCCGGGCCGGTAGTGGTCGCCGCGCTCGCCGCGGCCCTCCTGCAGTTCGACCAGGGTCGCCGCGGTGGTGGTCGCCCACATCTTCACGGCGTTGGCGAGCTTCTCCTCCTCGGTCTGGCCGAGACCCGCCGCGCAGTCCCAGACCACCGGTGCGTCCGCCCGCCCGAGATGCAGGACGAAGCCGAGGTCCACGTGCCCGGCACCCTCCTGCCCGGGGTGCTCGCGGACGGCCACGGCGGTCGTGCCCGGCCCCCGCACCACGCTGCCGTCGGCGGTGAACTCCTGGCCGAACCGTGCCATCTCCCGGATCACGCTGCGCTGTATGACGTCCAGTCGCTCCTGGGGACGCACGGAACACTCCTCACCCTCGAAGCCGAACGCCCGGGTCGATGTCGAACGCACGGAACGGCCTCGAACTGACACCGGACCCCAGCGAGGCTATCGGCCCGCACGCCCGCCGGGAAACCGCCGCGACCGGGCCGCCGCCGGGCGGCCCCGGCCGTGCGGTCCCCTCCCCGCAGTCCCCTCCGCTGGCGAAATGCACCTGTATATACCATTTTGGAAGGCAAGAACGTCCCCTTGGCCCGCGCAGGAGTGACCGCCATGCCCCGCACCGCCCTGACGCCCCCTCCGCTCCTCCTGACCCCGGACGGCTCGGGCCTCGCGGACGAGATCGAGGCCTACCTCGCCTCCCTCCCCGAACCCGTCCGGCGGGCGGCCGCCCCCCACGTCCCCCTGCACGGCAGCACGGTGCAGCTCTGGAACGCCGGCCACCCCGAGCCCCGGCTCACCCTGCTGGACCGCCTCGTCCGCCGCCCGGCCCGCCCGGTCCCCGTCACCGCCGCCGGCCACCTGCGGCTGACCTCGCGCTACATCGGCGCCTTCGGCTGGCTCCAGGGCGCGATGTGGGACGAACAGGGCCGGGTCTGCCTGCTCGGCGCCCAGGCCGCCGTCCTCGCCCACGGCTACGGCACCCCGGCCACCGTCACCACCGCCCGCGTCCAGGTGATGGAGATCCTCCACGCGACCGGCCGCCCCGCCAGCTCCCCGGACGACTACAACGACCGCCCCACCACCCGCCAGGGTGACATCCACCAGCTCCTCGACCGCGCCGCCGCCCGGGCGACCGCCCTCGGCCTCTGACCCCGGACAGCGGGGCACGGCGGGAACGACAGAGGCCCAGGTCAGGGAGTGAATCCCTGACCTGGGCCTCTGTCAGTGGAGCGGGCGACGAGAATCGAACTCGCGTGACTAGTTTGGAAGACTAGGGCTCTACCATTGAGCTACGCCCGCATGCGCCGGTGTCGATGACGCACCCCGCGGCCGTTGCCGGTCACGAGGACGGCTCCACAGTACCTGGTCCGGTCGGCTGCGCGCACACTTCTTCTGCCGCGGCGGGCCTCGGATATGTCGGCCGGCCGTGGGGGCCCGGCGTGTACGCTTCCTCTCGGCACCACGGGGTGTGGCGCAGTTTGGTAGCGCGTCCGCTTTGGGAGCGGAAGGCCGTCGGTTCGAATCCGGTCACCCCGACAGTGCGGCAGGGTCTCGTCAACGGCGGGGCCCTGTTGGCGTTGCTCCCCGTGTGGCCCTGGTCCCGTCGGTCGTCCGCGCCGGGCCCCCGAGGTACGCCCGTGGCGAACCTGGGGGAATGTCGGAGGATGCCTTCCGGTGCCGGCCGGACCGGCCGGGGCGGGGGCGCGCGGTGCGTCCGCCGGGCGCGATTTCGCTGCGGCGGCGACGATCCGGCGCTGTTCGCGGCCCCGGGGGAGGGTGCGGCGCAGGTCGTCGCGGCGGCCGTCCGGGACTCTTCGCGACGGCTCCGGGCGGGCTCCGGCACCGCCGCTCTGGCGTCCGCCTTTCGTGGTACCGGTAGGATGGGCCGCTGGCGGTAGTGCCTGTGGCGTACACGCAGGTCAGCCGCCCGAGGGCGAGGAGTCACTCTCACCGTCCACCCCCCTACGGGAGATGCAGCTCCAACCGCCCATCGCCCGTCTCGCCCGACCTGACCGGCCCATGCCGGCCGCCGGGAACGGCGGAGACAACCTGACCGCAAGCCCAATAGGAGACCCAACCGTGAAGAGCGCCGTCGAGACTCTGAACCCGACCCGGGTTCGACTCACCGTCGAGGTGCCCTTCGAGGAGCTCAAGCCCAGCCTCGACGCGGCGTACAAGAAGATCAACCAGCAGGTCTCGGTCCCGGGCTTCCGCAAGGGCAAGATCCCGAACCGTGTCATCGACCAGCGCTTCGGCCGTGCCGCCGTGCTGGAGGAGGCCGTCAACGACGCGCTGCCGCGTTTCTACACGCAGGCCGTCGAAGAGGGCGGGATCGACGTTCTCGGCCAGCCCGACATCAGCGACCTCGAGGGTGTCGAGAAGATCGCCGACGGCGGTGACCTCAAGTTCACCGCCGAGGTCGACGTCCGTCCCGAGATCACCCTTCCCGACTTCTCCGAGATCTCGGTGACCGTCGACCCGATCGTCGTGTCCGACGAGGACATCGACAAGTCCCTGGAGCAGCTGCGCGAGCGCTTCTCCTCGGTCAAGGACGTCGAGCGCGCCGCGGCCGCCGGCGACATCGTGGTCGTCGACCTGGAGGCCAAGGTCGACGGCGAGGTGCCGGACGACGGCATCGCGTCGGGCGTGAGCTACGAGATCGGCTCCGGCCGGCTCATCGACGGCATCGACGACGCGGTCGTCGGCCTGGTCGCCGGTGGCACCGCCACCTTCAGCACCGAGCTCAAGGGCGGCACCCAGGCGGGCAAGACCTCCGAGGTCACCGTCACCGTGACCGCCGTCCAGGAGAAGGAGCTGCCGGAGCTGGACGACGAGTTCGCCCAGCTGGCGAGCGAGTTCGACACCCTGGACGAGCTGCGTGAGGACTCCCGCAAGCGCCTCGAGCGCATGAAGGAGTTCGACCAGGCCACCCAGGCCCAGGAGAAGGTCCTCGACGAGCTGCTGTCGCAGGTCGAGATGGACTACCCGGAGAAGCTCCTCAAGGACGAGATCGAGACCCGTCGCCACAACCTCGAGCACCACCAGCTCGAGCCGATGGGCCTGGACCTCACGACCTACCTCGCCACCCAGGACAAGACCCTCGAGGACTTCCTGGCGGAGACCGAGGAGCAGGCCAAGAAGGGCATCAAGACCCAGTTCGTGCTGGACCAGATCGTGGCCAACGAAGAGCTGGGTGTTAACCAGGAGGAGCTCACCGAGCACCTCATCCGCCGCGCCGCCGGCTCGGGTCTGACCCCGGACCAGTTCGCGCAGCAGGTCGTCCAGGGTGGCCAGGTGCCGCTGCTGGTCGGCGAGGTCGCCCGTGGCAAGGCGCTGGCGACGGTCGTCGAGGCCGCCAAGGTCGTCGACACCGACGGCAACGAGATCAACTTCGACGACGACGAGGCCGACGAGCAGGGCGAGAACGCCCCCGCCGCCGAGGCCGTCGAGGCCGCTCCGGCCGCCGAGGAAGAGACCGCCACCGAGGCCTGACAGTCCCGGTAGGCAACCTGCTGCAGCAGTGGGCCCGGACGTCCGTACAGCGGCGTCCGGGCCCACTGTCGTCGGTGCACCGGTCCCTTCGCGGGCCCGGCCGACCCTGCGCTCAGAGCGAACAGTTCTGCGTGGGGGATTCTGCGGCCCGGCCTGCGCGTTAGGGTCCTTGGACAGCGACATTCACGCAGTGATATCTCAAGCTGTGCGACAAAGTGACGGCCGTTGAGCGACCGTCCAAATCGACTGAGCAGGTGGCTAAGTGACGTTCCCGCAGATGCAGATGCCTGGCCTGATGGCGCCGCACGCCGCCGCTGGTGACGTGCTCGGCGGCCTGGGCGACCAGGTCTACAACCGGCTGCTGAACGAGCGGATCATCTTCCTCGGCCAGCAGGTCGACGACGACATCGCCAACAAGATCACCGCGCAGCTGCTGCTCCTGGCGGCTGACCCGGACAAGGACATCTACCTCTACATCAACTCCCCCGGCGGCTCGATCACGGCCGGCATGGCGATCTACGACACCATGCAGTACATCAAGAACGACGTGGTCACCATCGCGATGGGCATGGCCGCGTCGATGGGCCAGTTCCTGCTGACGGCCGGCGCGAAGGGCAAGCGCTTCTCGCTGCCGAACGCCAACATCCTGATGCACCAGCCCTCCGCCGGCCTCGGCGGCTCCGCCACGGACATCCGGATCCAGGCCGAGCAGCTGCTCCGCACCAAGAAGCGGATGTCCGAGCTGATCGCGCACCACAGCGGCCAGTCGTTCGAGCGTGTGACCGCGGACTCCGACCGCGACCGCTGGTTCACCCCGGAGCAGGCCCTCGAGTACGGCCTCATCGACTCGATCATGCACAGTGCCGCGGATGTCCCCGGCGGCGGCGGCACCGGCGCCTGAGCGCCCCCACCGCACCCACACACGTCGGCACGCACGTATTCGGAGGACGGAACTCCTATGGCCAGCAACTTCCCTTTCGGCCCCCACACGCCCAGTGGCGAGTACTACGGCGGCCGTTCCGAGTCCACTGCCCCGCGGGCAGAGGGCCGCTACATCGTCCCGCGGTTCGTCGAGCGCACCTCGCAGGGCGTCCGTGAGTACGACCCGTACGCCAAGCTGTTCGAGGAGCGCATCATCTTCCTCGGCTCGCAGGTGGACGACGTCTCGGCGAACGACATCATGGCGCAGCTGCTCTGCCTGGAGTCGATGGACCCGGACCGCGAGATCCAGATGTACATCAACTCGCCCGGCGGCTCCTTCACGGCGCTCACCGCGATCTACGACACCATGCAGTACGTGAAGCCGGACATCACCACCGTCTGCATGGGCCAGGCGGCCTCGGCGGCGGCCGTGCTGCTGGCGGCCGGCACCCCCGGCAAGCGGATGGCACTGCCGAACGCCCGGATCCTGATCCACCAGCCGTACACCGAGACCGGCCGCGGCCAGGTGTCGGACCTGGAGATCCAGGCCCGGGAGATCTTCCGGATGCGCGAGCAGCTGGAGCAGATGCTCTCCAAGCACTCCAACCGCCCGGTCGACCAGGTCCGCGACGACATCGAGCGCGACAAGATCCTGACGGCCGAGGAGGCCCTGGAGTACGGGCTGATCGACCAGATCATCTCCACCCGCAAGACCTCGCTGACCGACTGAGGTCGCCGGCGGTCCGGGGCGGGGCGCACTCCCGAGTGACGGGAACACCGTGCGTCCCGCCCCGGCGCACTCCGGCCGCGGCCGGTTCGCCCCACCACGTTCCACGCCTCCTGGACGGCATCTGTTCGGTATCAATTCGCCCAGGGCGTAGGGCATACCTGCCGAAGACGGCGGAATCACCGGCCCGGCAGAGTACCGTCGGATAGCGAGACCGAGCGCCGACGGCGCTGCCGGTCCACAGCACCAGGCCCCGGAACCCCCGCGGGGCCCCTGGCGAAGGGGAAGCACCTCGTGGCACGCATCGGAGACGGTGGCGACCTGCTCAAGTGCTCGTTCTGCGGCAAGTCGCAGAAGCAGGTGAAGAAGCTCATCGCCGGGCCAGGCGTGTACATCTGCGACGAGTGCATCGACCTCTGCAACGAGATCATCGAGGAGGAGCTCGCAGAGACCTCCGAGGTGCGTTTCGAGGAGCTCCCGAAGCCTCGCGAGATCTACGAGTTCCTCGACCAGTACGTGGTCGGACAGGACACCGCCAAGAAGTCGCTGTCGGTGGCCGTGTACAACCACTACAAGCGGGTCCAGGCCGGCGAGGCCGGTCGCAGCGGCGGCAGCGGCCGCGAGGACGCCATCGAGCTGGCGAAGTCCAACATCCTGCTGCTGGGCCCGACCGGCTCCGGCAAGACGCTGCTCGCCCAGACGCTGGCCCGGATGCTCAACGTGCCGTTCGCGATCGCGGACGCCACGGCGCTCACCGAGGCCGGGTACGTCGGCGAGGACGTCGAGAACATCCTGCTCAAGCTGATCCAGGCGGCGGACTACGACGTCAAGAAGGCCGAGACCGGGATCATCTACATCGACGAGATCGACAAGGTCGCCCGCAAGAGCGAGAACCCGTCGATCACCCGCGACGTCTCCGGCGAGGGTGTCCAGCAGGCGCTGCTGAAGATCCTGGAGGGGACGACCGCCTCGGTGCCCCCGCAGGGCGGCCGCAAGCACCCGCACCAGGAGTTCATCCAGATCGACACGACGAACGTGCTGTTCATCGTGGGCGGCGCGTTCGCCGGCCTGGAGCGGATCGTCGAGGGCCGGGCGGGCGCCAAGGGCATCGGCTTCGGTGCCAACATCCGCTCCAAGCGGGAGAGCGACTCCAGCGACCACTTCCGCCAGGTGATGCCGGAGGACCTGGTGAAGTTCGGGATGATCCCCGAGTTCATCGGCCGCCTGCCGGTGATCACCAGCGTGCACAACCTCGACCGCGAGGCGCTGCTGCAGATCCTGACGGAGCCGAAGAACGCGCTGGTCAAGCAGTACCGCAAGCTCTTCGAACTCGACGGTGTGGAGCTGGAGTTCTCCCGCGACGCGCTGGAGGCGATCGCCGACCAGGCGATCCTGCGCGGCACCGGTGCCCGCGGCCTGCGGGCCATCATGGAGGAGGTGCTGATGTCCGTGATGTACGAGGTGCCCTCGCGTCAGGACGTCGCCCGCGTGGTGGTCACCGGGGACGTGGTCTCCAAGCACGCCATCCCGACGCTCGTCCCGCGCGACATGATCAAGCGGGAGCGGCGGGACAAGAGCGCCTGACGAGCCCGGACGCCGAGGGGCCCCGCACACCGTACGGTGTGCGGGG
>NZ_JBHUWW010000190.1:0-12123 GCF_042669755.1 Kitasatospora sp. NPDC057223
CCCGGGCACCAGCTCCGGGCGGCCCGCCTCCCGTCCGACCCCGCCCCGCTCGGCGACCATGGAAGCGACCGGGCACCACCCCCACCGGAGAGGCAGCATGACCAGCCACCTGGAGCGCTACGGCCGCCGCCACCCGCGCGCGGCCGACGCCGTGCTGGCGGTGACGCTGGGCGCCTGCATGGAACTCGGCGCCCATATCAGCACCAGCGACTCCCACCCCCCGCACAACCCCTGGCCCGCCCGCCTCCTCGCCCTCGCCTGCACCGCCGCCCTCTACACCGCCCGCCGCCACCCCCGCACCGCCCTCACCGTCACCGCCGCCTGCGCCGCCGTCCTCACCGCACTCGGCCACCTCCCCAGTCCCCTGTTGCTGGCCCCCGTCATGGCCGCCCTGTACTGGATCGCCGCACTCACCGACTCCCGCACCACCGCCACCTACGGCTACACCACCGCCGCCCTCCTGCTGGCCACCTCCCTCGCCGGCGCACCACTCGGCGACGACTTCCTCCTGCGCACCCTGGGCACCGCCCTGTGGCTGCTGCTGCCACTGGCCATGGGCAGGATGAGCCGCTTCCGCCGCGCCTACCTGCACACCGTCCAGGAGCGGGCCGCGAACGCGGAGCGCACCCGCGAGGAGGAGGCCCGGCTGCGCGTCGCCGAGGAACGGATGCGCATCGCCCGTGAACTGCACGACGCGGTCGCCCACCACATGGCCGTCGCCAACGCCCAGGCCGGAACCGCCGCCCACCTCCTGGCCGCCGGCCGCCCCGAGCAGGCCGGGCAACTCCTCGCCGACCTCGCCCACACCACCTCCACCGCACTGCTTGAACTGCGCAACACCGTCGGCGTCCTGCGCCAGGCCGGCGACCCTGACGCAGACCCGCTGGAGCCCTCACCCGGCCTGAGCCGCCTGCCCGACCTCCTCGCCGCCCTCGAATCGGCGGGCCTGACCGTCACCACCACCAGCGAAGGCACCGCCCGCCCACTGTCCCCGGGCGTCGACCTCACCGCCTACCGCATCGTGCAGGAAGCCCTCACCAACGCGGCCAAGCACGCCTCGAACCACACCGCCGACCTGCACCTCACCTACACCGGCTCCCGCCTGCGCATCACCGTCACCAACGACGGCCCACCCACCGCACCCACCGTGCCCGGCGGCGGCTACGGCCTGATGGGCATGCGCGAACGCGCCCACTCCGTCGGCGGCGACCTCACCACCGGCCCCCGCCCCCAGGGCGGCTTCCAAGTCACCGCCACCCTCCCCCTCCAACCCCCCACCGCCCGCCCCCAGGAGAACCGTTGACCATCCGCGTCCTGCTCGCCGACGACCAGGCCCTCCTGCGCGGAACCTTCCGCATCCTCATCGACTCCTGCGACGACCTGGAAGTCGTCGGCGAAGCCGCCGACGGCAACGAAGCCGTCGAACGCGCCCGCGCCCTGCAGCCCGACGTCGTCCTGATGGACATCCGCATGCCCCGCACCGATGGGCTCACCGCCACCGCCGCGATCTGCGACGATCCCGACCTCGCCGGCACCCGCGTCCTGATCCTGACGACCTTCGAGACCGAGGAGTACGTCGCCCGCGCCCTGCGCGCCGGCGCCAGCGGCTTCCTCGGCAAACACGCCACCACCGACACCCTCCTCGACGCGATCCGCACCGTCGCCGCCGGCGAAGCCCTCCTCTCGCCCGCCGCCACCCGGGCTCTGATCACCCGCTTCCTCACCACCCCCGCCTCCGGCCCACCCCTGGCCCCCGCCGAACGATTCGGCGACCTCACCCCCCGCGAACAGGAAATCACTACCCTCGCAGCCCTCGGCAAGTCCAACGACGAGATCGCCGCCGAACTCGTCCTCAGCGTCCTGACCGTCCGCACCCACATCCAACGCGCCATGACCAAACTCGGCGCCCGCGACCGCGCCCAACTCGTCGTCATCGCCTACCAGAACGGCCTCGTCCGTGCAGAACCACCCCAGCACTGGCGAGCTGGCGGGGGTTGCGGCCGGTCGCCTCGGTGATGACGCCGTCCGCGGTGACCAGGCTGAGGTCGGGGGCGACGGTGAGGCGGGCCAAATTGTCGGCCATCGGTCGGTTTCCCTTGCGGTTCGGTGTCGCCAGTGGTCGGGGTGTGTCGGGTCAGCCCCGGGCGGTGAGCGCCCGGGGCCGGGTGGGGTGGGAGTGATCAGTGCTCGGCGAGGTGGTCCAGGGCGCGCTGCAGGAGGGGCCGGTGCGCGGCGTAGAGGGTGCGTCCGGCGGCGGTGATCGCGGCGTCGAGCCGGTCAAGGGAGCCGAAGGGGTACCAGCTGGCGTCGAGGGCGTCGTCGGCGGCCGTCGCGGTGACGGCGGCGGGCAGGACGAACAGGGCGCTGGTGCTCGCGACCCACGCGTGATCCGACTGGCGCCAGTCGTCCAACAGGTCCCGGCCGAGGACGTGCGGCTGGTGGCCGGCGAGGTCCACTCCGGTCTCCTCCCGCAGCTCGCGCAGCAGAGCCTTCGGCGCCGTCTCGCCCGGGTCGACCATGCCGCCGGGGATGGCCTCCTGGTGGATGTCGTCTCGGGTGATCAGCGGGACCCGCCGGACCGGGCCGGTGCCCGCGACCACGATCGGGTCGGCGGCCGCGTTCTCGCCCCACCGGCCGAGGTTGCGGCCGCACTTGCCGGTACGGCCGGCGGGGTGCAGCGGCCAGCCCCGGGCGTCGAGCTCGAACGGCACGAGCGCGACAGCCTGGCGCTGGGCCCAGTCGTGCACGTCGGCCGGTGTGGGCGCAGCCTCCGCCCAGCCGGGTACGTGGCAGGCCAGCGCGGACGGCCGCAGCTCCGGCGGTGTGATGTCGGTAGGCGTGTACTCCATGACGGTCTTCTCCTGGTCTCGTGACGGGGTCGGAATCAGCACTCAGTGGGGGTCTGGCAGCGGCGGGAGATAGGCGCAGGCGGCGGCGTGACGGGTGACCTGCTGGCGGATGGCGTAGACGTACATGGCGCCGGCCTGGCCGAGGCCGTGGCGGCAGCCGGTGCAGTACCACCAGGCCTTCGCCTCGTCGTGGGTGTGGGTGCCGACCGGCCAGGGCTCGGCGCCGATCAGCTCCACCGCCGCGCCGCCCTGGGTGAGCCGGCGCATCCAGACGTGGCCGGGGCCGCCGCCGGTGGGTGCGGTCCCGATGTGGACCTGGCCCAGGTCGAGGCGGATCCGGCCGTGGGCGGCGGCCTGCTCCAGGAAGCCCATCAGCCGGTCGTGCCCACCGAGGACGTGCCCGCCGGGGACGGCCTGCGACAGGGCGTGCAGCTCGCCGATGGTGGTGCGCCTGTGGCCGGACGCCTCCAGCAAGCGCAGGGCGGCAAGGACGACGGTGTAGGCGTCGTCGCGGCGCAGCAGGCCGTCGAACGGGTCGGGGGTGAGGTCGGTGAGCAGCTTTTCCAGGGCGTCGGTGGCGGTGAGGAGTCGGGGGTCGGTGCTCTGCACGGGCGGTGCCTTTCGGTGGCGGGTTCGGGTCTGCGGGGTCGTGGGTGACCGGGCAGCCGCGCCGGTCCCGGTGGCCGGCCGCCGAAGTGCGGTCGGGTCCGGGGCCGGCGGCGGCGAACCGGGCGGTGGGTCAGGCCGCGGCGGCGCGGGCGAGGGTGAGCAGTTGCTCCAGCTCGGCCAGGGCGAGGCCGTCGGCGCAGTCCAGGCAGCAGCCGAGCGAGGTCGGGATGCAGTACTCGCCCGTGGTGCGGCACAGCGGGCACGTGCGGCGGGCGAGCATCATGCGCTGGTGGGAGCGCCAGCGGGCCGGGGTCATGGGCCGTACGGGCAGGGCGAGGGAGCGGCGGTACAGGTGGCCGAACCGGAGGCCGTTCCGCCAGGTCATCTGGGCGGCCGGCTCCTGACCCGCCGGCGGAGGCCTTCGGCGCGCAGCTGGCGGCGGGTCATCAGGTCCGGGTCGGGGTGGAATCGCCGGGGGTAGGTGGCAGGCCGCTGTGGTGCTCTCCGGTCGGGTCGAGATCTGTCGCGCGCACGCTCGGGTCCCTTCGGTCAGCGGCCGGCGAGGGCCGGCTCGAGGTAGGCCGGGCTGGTGGCGGTGACGGTCTCGACCCGGGTGAAGCCTTCGGCGAGGAGCTGCTCGGCGGTGGGGACCAGGCGCTCCTGGTCGAGCAGGACGTGGCCGGGGACGACGCGCTGGCGGGCGGCGTTCTGGGCCTGGCGGCGCTCCAGCCGGATGTCGAACAGCACGGCCACACAGGGGCGCTGCCAGTAGCGGGCGCGGGCGAGCAGGGCGGCGCGGACGTGGGCGTGCAGTCCGGTCGAGTCGATGACGGTGGTCAGGGACCGGGCCAGGCGCGCGTCGAGCAGCAGGGTCTGGATCTGGTCCGCGACCGGAGTGGCGGACTGATCGGCGACCGAGTTGGTGGCCATCTCGCGGTAGTCGTCCAGGCTGAGCTGCCAGGCCTGCGGCCAGTAGCGCGTGGCGAGGGCGGTCTTCCCGGCTCCCGATCCGCCGACCAGGGTGATCAGCGAGCCGGGTTCGAAGGTGAGGTTCACGGTTGTCCTTCCGCGGTTGGTGCTGTCGGCCGGGCGGCCGGTCCGCCGCCCCGGCCCGCGCCGCCCGCCCGGGCTGGGTGCCGGGCGGGCGGTGCGGGCGGGGGACGAGGCCGGTCGTCAGGGTCATGGGAAGGGCCCCTGGACCGGGACGGAGCGAAGGGGTCCGCTGGCCGGGTGGCGGGCTGTCAGGCTGTCGCTTCGGCGGCCTCTGCGGCCTCTACGGCTTCGGTGGCCTCTGCGGTGTGGCCGGTCCTACGTGTCTTCCGCTTCTCCCACCAGGTCTCCGCGTCCCACTCCGTGGCGTAGGTCAGAAGCAGGTAGGAGACGGTGACTCCGGCGGCGAGGATCGCGTGGGCCCATCCCCACTGGGTGGCGTTGAGGCTGGCGCCGATGGCGCTTCCCCCGCCGATGGCACTGCCCAGCGTGACAATGGCGCAGACGACCAGCAGGCCGAACTCGACGTCATCGGAAAGGCCGCGGCTGACGCCGTTGTGGATGGCGAAGCGGACATGGAGGGCCAGTACAGTCAGCTGGAGGGCCCACAGTGCGAGGACGAGAGCGGCGAGGCCGGACAGGACGACGACGTGGTGCATACGGCTTCCTTCGTTCGGTGGTTGGTCGGTGGTGTCGGCCGGGCGGCCGGCCCCTGTCCCCGGGATGCGCGCCGCCCGCCGCGCTGGGATGCGGGGCGGGCGGCGCGGGCCGGGGGCGGGGCCGGTCGTCGGGGCGTCAGCTGATGAGCGCGAGGACCAGGACGGCGAGCAGTATCGGGATGGCCGCGACGGCGGAGCGCGGGATGTTGACGCAGCGCTTGAGGCGGTCGATCTCGTCGCTGATCGCGTCGCACTCGACGAGCAGGCGGGCGTGGGAGCGGGAACCCGGCGGAACGTTGGTGAGGGTGTCGCTGCGGGTCTGGTGGACTTCGCGCAGGGCGGCGATCCGGGCGTCACGTTCGATGGCGAACACGGGTGGCGGGTTCCTTCCGGGACGGAGTTCGGTGTGCGGTTGGTGGTGCGGGAGGATGGGGGCGGGGCCGGCGGCGAGGCCGGCCCCGTGGGCGCTTTCGGGTGTCCTTGGCCTCCGGGGTGTCTTCTTCATCCCGGAGGCCGTTCGTGTCTGTGCGCTCGGTTACGCAGAGCGCACGGCGGGCCTGAGCGCGGGCTCGGCGTCCTCAACCGCGTCGCGCACGCGCTGGCAGGTGCTGCGCGTCTGCTTCTCGTCGCCGTTCAGCAGGCCGTTGGCAGTGAGCGCGGCGTGGATCTCGGCGACGCGCGGGCGGCGGCCGAGAGTGTCGTACAGCGGGCGGACGAGCGCCTTGCGGGCGTACATGAGCGCGGCGCCGGTCAGCGCCGAGGTGGGGTGAGCGTCGGTGCTCTGCGGGTGCGCGGGCGGGAGCGCGCGGTGAGCGCCGTTCGTCCCGCGACCTGCGGTGATCTCGCGCTCATGTGAGCGCTCGGCGGGTGCGCCCTGCGCGGGGAGCAGGATGCCGTGAGCGGTGGGCAGCGGCTGGCCGCCGTGCGGCGGGCGCGGGTCGGGGCCGCCGTGAGCGCCGTCCCCGTCCTCGGTGGGCGCGGCGTTCGCGTCCGTGTGCGCGGCGGGGGCAACGTGAGCGGTGGGGCCGTGGCCCATGAGCGCATGGACGCGCCAGATGACCACCGGCACCACCATGGCGAGCGGGACGGCGAGGCCCCACTTCACCCGCCACTCTCCGTTTTGCGGTTCGACGCCGACGATGTGCAGTTCGGCGAGCAGCGCGGCGATCTGGCAGGCCATCATCACCACCAGGGCGGCGACCACCTCCACGGTGATCCGCTTGCGCTCCTCCTGGGTGGCGGCCTTGGCGTGGGCGCGGGTGGCGGCGACCACCCACACGTCCACGGCGACGGGGAACAGCCACGCCAGGGTGCTGTCGATGCCGGCCATGACCGCGAGGTGGTGCTCACCGGCGGCGGTGTAGGCGACGCCCGCCCACAGTGCGACCTTCGGCAGCGCCTTGGGGATGTTGGCCTCCCACCGGCGCCAGGCCTGGCGGAGCAGGCCCTTGTTCCGGTCGGCCCGCTTCTGCTCCAGCTGCCGCTGCTCGGCGCGCAGCTCGGCGACGTGCTGCTGGGTCTCGGCGAGTTCGGCCAAGGCGTCGGCGGTGACCTGCCCGGCCTCCCGTCGGGCGGTGTTGAGGAGTCGGTGGGCGTCGGCCTCGGCCTTTCCCCGCGCGGAGCCGGCCTGGCGCAGTTGCTCTCCGGCGGCCTGCCTGGCCTCCTCGATGGCGCCCTGAGCGTCGTCGCGCAGCCGCTGCACGGCCTGCTGGCCGCGCTCGCGCAGGTCGGCGGCGTGCTGGGCGCCCTCCTCGCGGAGCTCCTGTGCCTCGGCCTGGGCCTCCTCCAGCAGCCGGTGGGTTTCGGCGTCGGTGTTCTCGCGGACCGTGTCGGCCTCGGCGCGGGCGGTCTCGGTGACGCGCCCGGCCGTGGCCTCTGCCTCCTGGCGCGTCTCCTCGGCGTGGTCCTCGGCCGCCTTGACGATCCGGCGGGCGGTGACGGCGGCCTGGGTGCGGATCTCCTCGGCCTCGGCCGCGGCCTCGGTCAGGGTGCGGCCGGCCGCCGCGGCGGCGTCGCGCTGGACGGTCGCGGCGAGCTCGCGGGCGTTCGTCAGCTCGTGCTCGGCCTGGGCGCGGTCGTCAGCGGTCCGGGTGCGGGTGCGCTCCAGTTCCTGGCGGGCGCCGGCGACCTGGTCCTGGACGTCGGCGAGGTCGGCCGCCGCCCGGTTGCGGGTGCGGTCGGCATCGCGCTCGGCCTCGCCGAGCACCTTGGCGGCCTGCTGCTGGGCTGCCTCGTTGATGCCGGCCGCCACGGCCTGGGCGCGCTGCTCGGCGTCGGCGACGATCCGGCCCGCCTCCTGCTGGGCCCGGGTGCGGACGGCGGCGGCGCGCTGCTCGGCGGCGGTGAGCAGCGCCCCGGCTCGCTCGGTGGCCTCCTCGAGCAGTCGGTCCGCCTGGGCGTGGGCGTCGGAGTCGGCCTCCTCGCGCTGTTCCCGGGCGTACTGGAGGATCAGGCCGGCCTGGTCGTTGGCCAGGTCGAGGATCTGCCGTACCGCCTGATCGGCACGCTCCGTGACGATCTGGGCTTCGTCGGCGGCGTCGGCGCGCAGTTGCTCGGCCTCCGCCGCCCACTGCCCGGCGGTCGCCAGCTCACGGCTGGCGACCCCGGCTGCGCGCTGCAGGACGGTGAGCGCCTGGTCCTCGGCGAGGGCCAGGACGTCGGCCGCGCGGTCGCGGGCGTCGGCCAGGATCGGATCGGCGTCCGGCCGGGCCGGCTCGGTCGCCGGGGTCTGGGCAGCGGTGGTGCTCTCGGGGGCGGCGGCCGTTTTGCGGGGGGTGGACGGCTTGGCCGGGGCGGGTTTGCGGGGCGCTGCGGGGCGTCGGTTGGACGTCGTCCTGGTCGGGCTCATCGGGGGTCTCCGCTCTGTGCGGTAGTGACGGTGTGTGATTTCTGAGCGGGGTCGGGGGCTGCGCGGCTGGCCTGTTCGGCGGCCGGGGCACGAGAGGGGCCCCGGAGGGTGTCCGGGGCCCGTTTCGGGGGCTGGGAGGGGGTGTTCGGATCTGATCCGTCTAATCTGTCTTCGCAGGTCACGATCCGTCTGGTGATCTGTCTCCGATCTGTCGCTGATCTGTCCTGGAGACGGATCAATACGGATCACGGACGGATCGGCGACGGATCGGAGACAGATCGGCGGACCGGTCGGGACACATCAGCTGTGGTGACGTTGGGTGGTCAGTCCTGGGGGTCGGCGAGGGTCTTCTCGACGTCCGCCAGCCAGAATCCGGAGGGCGGGTTGTCCTTGTCGAGGTCGATGCGCCGGACCGATTTGAGGGACTCGATGCCGGCCTTCTTGAGGTCCCGGGCGATCTTCTTGGCGCCTTCACGGCGTCGGTCGGCGGGCTCCCGGTCGTCCCACTGGCGCCACTCGGCGCCGGTGGTGGCGAGATGGTCGAGGACCTGGTCGGTGAGCAGGAAGTCCGGGTCGTCGGCCCGCTCGAACGTCTCCCGGATCGCCAGCAGGATGGCTGGCAGGATCTCCGGATCGGCGCCGCCGACCTCCTGGTCGTCGTCGTCCTCGGCGCACATCGCCAGCAGTTCCGGCCACGGAACGTAGCGGAGGTACTCGTCCTCGTCGGCGAACTTGAGGCCCGGCGGGTTCGGTGCCTTGAGGGCGGCGTCGATCGATGCCTGGTCGATGTCGACCAGGCCGGCGGCGAGGCGCTCGGCGGCGCGGCGGCCTCCCTCGTCGTCGGGGATGTAGTGCCATTTGTGGAGCATCGGGTCTTCGGACAGACCCGGCGCTCCGATCACGTAGCTCTTGGCGCAGTCGTTGAGGCTGCTGCCGGACTTGGGCTGGAGCCGGTGCGGCAGGTAACCCCAGTCGATCGCGCCCCCGCCGAGGGCCTGAGTGGTGTCGACGTCCCGGCACGCGCCCATGATCTTGAGTGCCGGGTGCTGGGCGATGTTGGAGCCGAGCAGTTCCTTGGTGGAGCCCTGCGCCGCGAAGATCAGCCAGACGCCTTCCTTGCGGCCGACTAGCTGCAGCTCGGCGATGATCTGCTTGCTGCGCTTGGTGAGCTTGGGGAACTCGTCGACGAAGACGAAGATCGCCGGATGCTCGAAGGTGCATGTCCAGCTGTCGCCCATGCCGAGCTTGCGGCGGGTGCGGGCGCGGCCGGCGGCGAGCCGGTAGAGGGAGAGCAGGGCGAACTCGATCTGGATCGGGTCCGTGCTGGTGAGCTTGACCGCGTCGGTGAACTTCCCCGGCCCGTCGCCGCTGGGGTCGAGGAAGACGGTGACCGCGTTGTGGGCGGCGGTGGTCCAGTCGAGCAGGGCCCGCATGATCGTGCTCTTGCCTCCGCCGGAGCGGGCGATCACCTCGCCCATCAGCTCGGCAAGGGAGAACGTGAGGTCGCATCCGTCGGCGCTCATGCCGAAGGTGCCGGCCGTGGTGACGTCGACGGAGTGCGGGGCCCGGTAGGGCGGGGGCTTCATCGCGCCGAACAGGTCGCCGGTGACCACCCGCAGGGTGGCCTCGGCGGTGCGCTTGCGGTTGGGCTGGAGGATCACGTCGCCGTCGCCGACGTCGAACTTCGTCTCCAGGCCGCCGAGCCGCTCGCCGATGTCACCGCAGGTACCGTCGGACACCCGGACCACCGTCTCCCAGCCCCACGGGTGCGGGACAGGGTCGCCGACGTAGGCGAGCGGCACCCGTTCGGCGAGCAGCGCCCGCCGCACGCACTCGACGGCCACGGCCGGGTCGGTTACGTCCCGGATCGGGAACGGCTTGCCGGTGTCGCCGGGGAACAGCTCGACTCCCTGCTCGACGTCGGCCTGGACCTCGCCCGGCTTCTCCGTGGTGAGTAGCTTGGCGGGCGGGTCGAGTTCGGGGAGCAGCAGGTCGTCGGGGACGGGGCGGTGGGTCAGGCGCGGGGGGTGTCCGCCGGTGCGCCACGCCATCGCGGCGCCGGCGGCGAGGGCGAGCAGGGCGATCTGCGGGGCGTGGACGGCGGCCATGACGGTGGCGATGGATGCTGCGACTAGGACCGCGCCGCGGCGCAGTCGGCCGATGGTGCGGGCGCGGGCGATCTGGCGCTCGGTGGGCTGTATCGCCCGGAAGGGGACCTTGGTCATGTCGCGCAGGGCCTTCTCCAGGCGCCGGGCGTTCTCGCGGGTGAGGGTCAGCTGGCCGCGCTGGGCGTCGGTGAGGCCGCCGTCGGAGGCTTCCTCCTCGAGGCGGACGACCTTCTTGGTCTCCTTGACGAGCGCGCCGCGCAGTTCGTCGCGGCGCTCGGTGTAGGCCTCGAGCTGGCCGGCGACGATGCGCCGGCGCAGTTCCTCGCCGGACTGGTCGGCGGTGCTGCCCCAGTGGGCGAGCAGCTCGCCGATGCCCTTCGCACCGTCGCCGGTGCGCCGGGCCTGGGCGCCGGCCCAGCGGGCGACCGGGTTCGGCTTCTTCTGCTTCTCGGGCCCGTCCGGCCCGGTGGTGTTGTTCTCACCGGGCGGGGTGGTGGGCAGCTTCGGTACGGCGGTGCCCTCGGGCGGGACGGCCAGCTGAGTGTCGGTGTTCACGTTGCGGTCCTCCAGGGACAGGGGTCCGGGCATGCGGGACGTCGGGTGCGGGTGGCGAGAGGTGGTGGGTCCGGTCTGGGGTGGCCGTCCCGGAACCGGCCCCGCCCCCCGATGTGCAGGGGGCGGGCGGGTCCGGGGCGACCGTCACGGGCCGGGACTTCAGCCGATGATCAGGGCGCCGAGCCAGTTGGACAGCGGGACGCCGGTGAACGCGGCGAGGCCGCCCAGCGAGATGGACAGGCCCCAGGTGGCGCCGGAGAACGCGCCGGAGACCATCAGGACCCGCTCGCCCATGTTCTTGGCGAACCAGCAGAACGCGACGGCCAGGCCGAACAGGACCAGCGCGATCCAGGAGCCGGAGAACGTCAGGTGCGCCTGCTGGGCGACGGCGACGGTTCCTTCGCCGCCGACCATGCCCTTGCTGGCCAGTGCCCCGCTCTGGTTGCCGGTGCCGGTGGTGAAGCCGGACACCAGCCCGAGCAGGCCGCCCGTGCAGGCGGAGGCCAGCACCATCACACCCAGGCCCCAGGCGTAAGGGACCAGGTACTTCTTCTTCTTCAGCGCGGTGAACTTGCGCTTGTGCTTGAAGAAGAGGAACGCCCAGGTGCCGATGAACACCGCGAAGCCGATCGCGGAGCCCGCCCGGGTGACGGTGTGGGTGATCTCGATGCCGGTCGTGCTCACTGGAAGACCCCCGTGGTGATGGCGGACAGCAGGGCGACGGCCCAGGTCCGGGCCGGCTGGTAGGACAGGGTGCCGACGACGACCGACCAGGCCGCCAGCCGCACGAGCGGGCGCAGGAACGTGACCCCGCGCATCACCCGGCCGACGACCAGTACGCCGGTGAGCGTCATCAGCCCCAGGCCCAGGCCCGGGTCGGCGACGTCGGCGGCCGGGGCGAACGACGTCGAGCAGGACTCGACAACGCTCTGCCACAGCCAGGCCGGGCCCGCCAGGGCGAGGCCGACGGCGGCGGTGTTCGGCCAGGCCTGCACCGCGCGCTTGAGGCGGGCGCCGGCCCGCCGGACACGGACCCAGTCGATCAGGTGGTCCGCGTCGTCGGCCTTGCGCGGGATCGCGGCGTCCAGGCGGCCCTGGCGCATCTCCTGCGCCAGTTCCGCCAGGCCGTCGGCGAGCTCGCCATGGCCTGCGTTTCGCCGCTTGGACCAGAAGTCGTCCACCACGCCGGACTGCTCCGGGGCGGCGGGGTCGTACAGAGGGCGTGGCGGGACCTCGGGGGTGACGGTCACAGCGTCACCCCCGATCCGCGGACCGGAGCGTCAGACATCTGCGGCCTCCATTCGGTTGAGGTAGGGCGGGATGAGGTAGGTCTCGGCGCCTATCGCCAGCAGCAGCCAGAAGGACGTGGCCGCGCTGGTGGCGAAGAAGGCGAAGAACAGCTGGTCGTACGGCATGTCACGGCCTTTCGGACGAGGCAGGCGGGATGGACTGGGACCGGGGTCCCGGGGCTCCTCTCGCCGTCCGGATGCCGCCCGCCGTGATGA
>NZ_JBHUWW010000191.1:0-12008 GCF_042669755.1 Kitasatospora sp. NPDC057223
GGCCGGGGTGTCCCGGGGCGCCGCGCAGCACCACTTCCCGACCCGGGAGGACTTGTTCACGGCGGCCGTCGAGCACGTCACGGCCGAGCGCCTGGCGGCCGTCCGCGCCCACGCGGACGACCTGCCGGCGCCCGGCCCGCAGCGCACCGAGGCCGTGGTCGGCATGATCGTGCGGCTCTACACCGGCCCGCTGTTCCGCGCGGCCCTGCAGCTGTGGGTGGCCGCCGCCACCGAGGAGCCGCTGCGGGCCCGGATCGTGGCGCTGGAGAACCACGTGGGCCGCGAGTCCCACCGGGCGGCGGTGGAGTTCCTCGGCGCCGACGAGAGCGGCCCCGGGGTGCGGGAGACCGTGCAGGCGACCATGGACATGGCCCGCGGGCTCGGGCTGGCCAACCTGCTCACCGACGACAGTGCCCGCCGTGCGGGGGTCGTCCGCCAGTGGGCGCGGATGCTGGACGCGACCCTGGACGCCAGGCCGTAGGCACGTCTTCGCACTCCCGGCGGCCCGGACGACTCCGGTGCCGCACCTCCGCGTGCCCCCTCCCTCCCGGGTCGTCCCCGGGCATCCCGGTCCTGCTTCGGGCCCGCCGGGCTGTTTGCTGTCCGTCAATGTTGACTATTGTCGTATTGGGTTTGATTATGTTGCAGACGCTCGGATCGCACGCCGAGCCGCAGAACAGCCAGAGGGCGGAGCCCGTGAACAAGACCTTGACCAAGCTGGCCGACGGCCGCGAGCTCATCTACTACGACGCCGGCCCCGGCGCCGTACGCGACGCCGTGGACGCGCGTGACCTGGAGCCGGTCGCGAGCCTGGCGGAGATCCGCCGCGACCCGGCCACCGGGGACTGGGTGACCGTCGCCGCGCACCGCCAGGGCCGCACCTACCACCCGCCGGCCGACCAGTGCCCGCTCTGCCCCACCCGGGCCGGGCGGCTCAGCGAGATCCCCGACGCTGGCTACGACGTGGTCGTCTTCGAGAACCGCTTCCCCTCGCTCGGCGCCGAGCTCCCCGGCGCCGACGCGGACGGACCGGCCGCCGGCGACGTGCTGCGCACCGCCGCCCCCGGCACCGGCCGCTGCGAGGTGGTCTGCTTCACGCCGGACCACCATTCCTCCTTCGCCGACCTCACCCCCGAGCGCGCCGGCCTGGTGCTGGAGGCCTGGACGGACCGGACGGCCGAGCTGTCGGCCCTGCCGGGCGTGCGGCAGGTGTACTGCTTCGAGAACCGCGGCGCCGAGATCGGCGTGACCCTGGCCCACTCGCACGGCCAGATCTACGCCCTTCCGTTCGTCACCCCGCGCACCGCCAAGATGGCCCGGCAGGCGGCGGCCCACCGCGCGCGCACCGGCCGCAACCTGTTCGAGGACGTGCTCGCAGCCGAACTGGCCGGCCACGCCGAGGCCGTCGCGGCCGGTGACCGCAGCGCCGACCGGGTGGTGCTGGCGGGCGAGCACTGGACGGCGTTCGTGCCGTTCGCCGCGCGCTGGCCGTACGAGGTGCACCTCTTCCCGAACCGCCGGGTCGCGGACTTCACCGGCCTGAACGCGGCCGAGCGGGCCGAGTTCCCGCACCTCTACCTGGACCTGCTGGGCCGCTTCGACCGGCTGTTCACCGAGCCGGGGGAGAGCACCCAGGCCTCCCCGACCCCGTACATCGCGGCCTGGCACCAGGCCCCGTCGCCGGGCGACGTCCCCGGGGGTGAGGACGGGGGCGAGGACGGGCTGGACGAGATGGCTCTCCACCTGGAACTCTTCACCATCCGCCGGACGGCGGGCAAGCTGAAGTACCTGGCCGGCGTCGAGTCCGGCATGGATGCGTTCGTCAACGATGTCTCGCCCGAGGCTGCGGCCCGGCGTCTGCGTGAGGTGGCCCCGTGAGTGATGACCTGCTGACCGACGCGTTCACCGCCGTCCACCACGGCGCCGCCGACGGCGTCTGGGCCGCTCCCGGCCGGGTCAACCTGATCGGCGAGCACACCGACTACAACGACGGCTTCGTGCTCCCGATCGCCCTGCCGCACACCGCCCGCGCGGCCGTCCGCCGCCGCGAGGACGGCGTCCTGCGACTGCACAGCGCGCAGGCCGGGGGCGGCGTGGTCGAGCTCGCCGTCGACGCCCTGGCGCCCGGCTCGGTCGATGGCTGGGCCAAGTACCCGGCGGGTGTCGTCTGGGCCCTGCGGGAGGCCGGGCACCCGGTCGGCGGCGCCGACATCCACCTGGACAGCGACGTGCCCACCGGCGCCGGACTCTCCTCCTCGGCCGCCCTGGAATGCGTCACGGCCCTCGCCTTCAACGACCTGTGGAGCCTCGGCCTCGGCCCGGTCGACCTCGGCCTGCTCGCCCAGCGGGCCGAGAACGTCTTCGTCGGCGTGCCCTGCGGCGCGATGGACCAGCTCGCCTCCACCTGCTGCGAGGCGGACCGGGCGATGTTCCTGGACACCCGCACGCTGACCGCCCGCCAGCTCCCGGTCGACCTGGCGGCCGCCGGGCTGCGCCTGCTGGTGATCGACACCCAGGTCAAGCACGACCTCGCGGACGGCGCCTACGCCGAGCGCCGCGCCGGCTGCGAGAAGGCCGCCGCCCTGCTCGGCCTGCCCGCCCTGCGCGACCTCGCCCTGCCGGAGCTGGAGGCCGCGCTCGCCACGCTGCCGGACGACGGGCTGCGCGCCCTCACCCGGCACGTGGTGACCGAGAACGCGCGGGTCGAAGCGGCGGTGGAGGCCATGGCGGGCGGCGACCCGGCCGCCCTCGGGCCGATCCTGACCGCCGGCCACGCCTCGCTGCGGGACGACTTCCTGGTCTCCTGCGCGGAGACCGACCTGGTGGTCGTGGAGGCGCTCGCGGCCGGTGCGCTGGGCGCCCGGATGACCGGCGGCGGCTTCGGCGGCTCGGTGATCGCGCTGGTCGCCGAGCAGGACAGCGACCGGGTCGCCGACGCCGTCACGGCCGCCTTCGCCGCCGCGGGCCTCACCGCCCCGCGGATCTTCCCGGCGCTCGCCGCCCAGGGCGCCCGCCGCCTCGCCTGACGCCCGCCGGCAGCACCGCACCACAGCACAGGACAGCACCACAGCACCACAGCACGACCCGCGCGGCCCCCGGACCTGGCCTGGTCCGGGGGCCGCGCGCGGATCAGGCTCCGAGCACGTCCCCGACCAGGGCCCGGGCCTCCTCCTGCACCCGGGCCAGGTGGTCGGCGCCGTGGAAGCTCTCGGCGTAGATCTTGTAGACGTCCTCGGTACCGGACGGCCGCGCCGCGAACCAGGCGTTCTCGGTGCACACCTTCAGCCCGCCGATCGACGCGCCGTTGCCGGGCGCCTCGGTGAGGACGGCGGTGATCGGCTCACCCGCCAGGCTGTCCGCCGTCACCTGTTCGGCGCTGAGCCGGCCCAGCAGCGCCTTCTGCGCACGGTCGGCCGGGGCGTCCACCCGCGCGTACGCCGGGTCGCCGAAGCGCGCGGTCAGGTCGCGGTAGTGCTGCGAGGGGCTGACGCCGGTCACCGCGGTGATCTCGGCCGCCAGCAGGGCCAGCAGGATGCCGTCCTTGTCGGTGGTCCACACCCCGCCGTCGCGGCGCAGGAAGGACGCGCCGGCCGACTCCTCGCCGCCGAACGCGACCGAGCCGCCGAGCAGCCCGTCCACGAACCACTTGAACCCGACCGGCACCTCGACCAGGTCGCGCTTGAGCTCGGCCGCCACCCGGTCGATCATCGAGGACGAGACCAGGGTCTTGCCGATGCCCGCCGTGGCGGGCCAGTCCTGGCGGTGCCGGTACAGGTAGTCGATCGCGACGGCCAGGTAGTGGTTCGGGTTCATCAGGCCGCCGTCGGGGGTGACGATGCCGTGCCGGTCGGCGTCCGCGTCGTTGCCGGTGGAGACGTCGTAGGCGTCCTTGCGCCCGATCAGCGAGGCCATCGCGTACGGGGAGGAGCAGTCCATCCGGATCTTCCCGTCCCAGTCCAGCGACATGAACCGCCAGGCCGGGTCGGTGAGCGGGTTCACCACCGTCAGGTCCAGGCGGTGCGTCTCGGCGATCCGGCCCCAGTACGCGACGGAGGCGCCGCCCAGCGGGTCCGCGCCGATCCGCACGCCCGCCGCGCGCACCGCGTCCAGGTCCAGTACGGACGGCAGGTCCGCGACGTAGTGGGTGAGGTAGTCGTAGCGGCCGGTGGTGGCGGCTGCCAGCGCCCGGGTGTACGGGATGCGGCGCACGCCCGCCAGGCCGTCCGCGATCAGCTCGTTGGCGCGGTCCTGGATCCAGCCGGTCGCCTCCGAGCCGGCCGGCCCGCCGTGCGGCGGGTTGTACTTGAACCCGCCGTCGCGCGGCGGGTTGTGCGACGGGGTGACCACGATGCCGTCCGCGCCGCCCGCCGGGTGCGCGCGGTTGTGGGCGAGGATCGCGTGCGAGACGGCGGGCGTGGGCGTGTACCCGTCCGCACTGTCGATCAGCACCGTGACACCGTTCGCCGCCAGCACCTCCAGAGCCGTGGCGAGCGCCGGCTCGGACAGCGCGTGCGTGTCCGCGCCGAGGAACAGCGGCCCGTCCGTGCCCTGTTCGGCCCGGTACTCGCAGATCGCCTGCGTGGTCGCCGCGATGTGGTCCTCGTTGAAAGCCGTGTCCAGCGACGACCCGCGGTGCCCGGACGTACCGAACGCCACCCGCTGCCCTGGCTCGGCCGGGTCGGGGTGCAGCGTGTAATAGGCCGTCACCAGCCTTGCCACGTCGACCAGATCCCCGGGCTCTGCCTGCAAACCGGCCCGTGCGTGCACCATCGCGATCTCCTTCGCCGATCGTCCGAGTCCTCTCCGCAGGCTAGCGCCCCGCACCGGCGCCCACCCCGCCGGGCCTCGCCCCCGCTCCGATGGACCACCGGCCGGACGACCCGGCAGACTGGACGGATGCCCGCCCCCGAACCCGGCCTGCCGATCGCCCCGATCCCGGCCCTGCTGCCGCAGACCGTCCGCTGCCGCCGCTGCGGCCGCCCCCTGCACGACCCGGAGGCCCGGATGCTCCGCCTGGGCCGGGAGTGCCGCCGCCCGGAGGAGCACGTCCGGGTGGTGGCGGGCGAGCAGGAGACCCTCCCGGGCCTCTGAGAGGGGCCGAAGCGGCCCGGAGGGGTCGCCGGGGCGCCGATCACCGTGCACGCTGGAGGGGAATACCCGGTCGGGCAGCCGAGCGCCCGACCGGCCACGCGGCGACTGGTGGGTTTCCTGATTCATGCGCGGATTCGAGTGGGACAGACCGGACGACGCCCGCCGTGAGACGCCGGGCCCCGCCGCCGCACGCCTCGACGGCCACCGGCTGATCGCCCTCGCCACCGCGCTCCTCCAGGGCGACGGGCTCATCCTGCACTGGAGCGAGGACGCCGAGGCACTGCTCGGCTACAGCGCGGAGGAGGCCGTCGGCAGGTACGCGGCCCACCTGCTGGTCGGCAAGGCCCAGCGGCCCGAGGTGGCGGGCCTGTTCGACCGGATCATGGCCGGGCGCGGCTGGTCCGGCGTGTTCCCGCTGCGCCACCGCGACGGCCACGTCGTCGACCTGGAGTTCCGCACCTACCCGATCGCCGGCCCGGGCGGCGCCCCGCTGCTGCTCGCCACCGCCTCCGACGTGCGCGCCCTGCGGGACGTCGAGGCGGACGTCGCGTTCCTGAACGGCTTCTTCAACCAGTCCCCGATCGGCCTCGCCGTCTACGACCCCGACCTGCGGTACGTCCGGCTCAACGACGCGCTCGCCCGGATCAACGGGCTGCCCGCCGCCGACCACGTCGGCCGGCGGATAAGCGCCATCCTGCCCGGGCTGAACAGTGCCGACATCGAACAGGTGATGCGCCGGGTGCTGACCACCGGCCGGCCGGTGATCGACGCCCGCTCCTACGGCCGCACCCCCGGCGACCCGCGCCACGACCGGGCCTGGTCGGCGTCCTACTTCCGGCTGGAGGACTCCACCGGCCGGGTGCTCGGCGTCAGCTCGTCCATCATCGACGTCACCGAGCGCTTCCAGGCCGAGGGCCGGGCCGCCCGGGCCCAGGAGCGCCTCGCGATGATCGCCGAGGCCACCGCGCGGATCGGCACCACCCTGGACCTCCAGCGCACCGCCGAGGAGCTGGTCGAGGCCGTCGTCCCGCGGTTCGCGGACTTCGCGACCGTCGACCTGCTGGAGCCCGTGCTGCGCGGGGAGGAGCCCGTCCACCTGGCCCCCGACAGCTCGGTGCGGCTCAGCGCCGTGGCGGTCGGCGAGGGGTACGAGACCGGGCTGATGATGGCCGTGGACAGCGTCGGCGAGACCTACGCGTACGACGCCGAGCGGGTCTACACCCAGTGCCTGCGCAGCGGCCGCCCGCTGCTGCGCGCCCATGTGGACGAGGAGGTGTTCGCCAGCCTGGTCTCCTCGCCGGACCGGGTGGAGCCCGGGATGGCGGCCGGGATCCACTCCTACCTGATGGTGCCGCTGCTCGCCCGGGGCATGGTGCTCGGCGGCTCGGAGTTCGTCCGCACCCGCAACCCGGAGCCGTTCACCCCGGCGGACGTCGCCCTCGCCGAGGAGCTGGTCGCCCGGGCGGCCATCGCCATCGACAACGCCCGGCTGTACCGTCGCGAACGCGAGACCGCGCTGACCCTCCAGCGCAGCCTGCTGCCGCAGGAGATCCACCGCACGCTCGGCCTGGAGATCGCCTACCGCTACCTGCCCAGCAGTGTGGTCAGCGAGGTCGGCGGGGACTGGTTCGACGTGGTGCCGCTGTCCTGCGGGCGGGTCGCGCTGGTGGTCGGCGACGTGATGGGGCACGGCATCCGGGCCGCCGCCACGATGGGGCAGCTGCGGACGGTGGCCCGGACGCTGGCGACCCTCGACATGCCGCCCGAGCAGGTGCTCACCCGTCTGGACGAGACCGCCACGGGGATCGGCGACGGCCAGTTCGCGACCTGCATCTGCGCGGTGTTCGACCCGGTGGACCGCTCGGTCAAGGTGGCCTCGGCCGGTCACCTCCCCCCGGTCTGGGTCTCGCCGGACGGCACGGCCCGCCGGGTGGACCTGCCTCCCGGGGTGCCGCTGGGTGTCGGCGGGGTGGCGTTCGAGGGCACCGAGTTCACCGTTCCCGAGGGCGGGGTGGTGGCGCTGTACACCGACGGCCTGGTCGAGCGGCGCGGGGAGGACCTCGACGTCGGCATCGAGCGGCTCGCGCGCACCCTCGCCCAGCAGGGGCGGACGCTGGAGGAGAGCTGCGACGCGGTGCTGGCCGCGCTGGTGACGGACGGCACCGATGACGACGTCGCGATGATCATGGGCCGGGTGCTGCCGGTGCCGGCCGACCGGATGGCCACCATGCAGCTCAACGGCAGCGGCCGGCTGCCCGGCCACGCCCGCCGCTTCACCCGCACCACCCTGGAGTCCTGGGGTCTGTCCGGCCTCTGCGACTTCGCCGAACTGCTGGTCAGCGAACTCGTCACGAACGCCCTGCTGCACGCCGACGCGCCGCGCCGGCTGCGGCTGTTCCGCGACCGCGTGCTGACCGTGGAGGTCTCCGACGCTGGCGGGCAGTCGCCGCAACTGCGCACGTTCGGCGAGCAGGACGAAGGCGGGCGCGGCATGTTCCTGGTCGGAGAACTCGCCCACCGCTGGGGGAGCAGGGCGACCAGGGACGGCAAGGTGGTGTGGGCGGAGCTGGAGCTGCCCATCGGCAGCTCCGGCTGACCCCGGCTGTCCCCGGCTGAACCCGGACCCCGGCTGACCCCGGCGGCGCCCGGCTACGCGGCCAGCCGCTCCGGGGCCGTGTCCCGCTCCCCGGCCGTGTCCCGCTCCTCCTCCGTCGTCCGCCCCTGCGCGGCCGCGCCGCGCTCGCGCAGCAGGAACCAGGCCAGCGCGGAGGCCGCGAGCAGCAGGCCGGCGGCGAGCAGCGCGGCCAGGTTCATGCCCTGGACGAACGAGTCGCGGGCGCTGGCCAGCAGCGGCCCGGCGACCTGTGCGGGCAGCGTGCCGGCCGCCTCCACCGCGCCGCCGATCGACTCGCCGGCGCGGGCCGCCGCGTCCGGGCCGGCACCGGCCGGGACGAGCAGCGAACCGGCGTAGACCGAGCCGACCACCGAGCCGACCAGCGCGATGCCGAGCGCCGTGCCCAGCTCGTACGCGGTCTCCGAGACGGCGGAGGCGGCGCCTGCCTTGTCGGCCGGTGCGGAGCCGAGCACCACGTCGGCGGAGAGCGTGTAGACCACGCCCTCGGCGGTGCCGACGATCAGGAACGCGACGGCCAGCAGCAGGTAGGTGCTGTCCTGGTGCATCCACCCGATGATGCCGAGGCCGACGCCCATCGCGGCCAGCCCGGCCGTCAGCGCGGCCCGGACACCCGCCCGGCGGGCCAGCCGGGCGGTCAGCAGGCCGCCGGCCACGGCGCCGGCGAAGGCGGGCAGCTCGGCGAGGCCGGCCTGCAGCGGCTGGTACCCGCGGACCAGCTGCAGGTACTGGGACATCACGAACACCACGCCGGAGAGCCCGATCAGCGCCGTCAGCGAGGCCAGCACGGCGGCCGTGAACCGCCGGTCGGCGAACAGCCGGACGTCCAGCAGCGGGGTCGGCAGCCGCAGCTGGCGGCGTACGAAGACGGTCAGCGCCGCCGCGCCGAGGACGGCCGTCGGGGGGACGTCCCAGCGCAGCAGGCCGTGCGAGGCGGCCTCCTTCACGGCGTACACGACGCCGATCACGCCGGCCAGCGAGAGCAGCACGCTGAGCACGTCCCAGCGGCCCGGGTTCGGGTCCTTCGACTCGGGGAGCAGCCAGCGGCCCAGCACCAGCAGCGGGATCAGGACGGGGATGTTCAGCAGGAAGACCGAGCCCCACCAGAAGTGCTCCAGCAGCACCCCGCCGACCACCGGGCCGAGCGCGGCGCCGGCGGTGGCGGCGGCGCCCCAGATGCCGATCGCGGTGGCCCGCTCGCGGGCGTCCGGGAACAGGGTGCGGATCAGCGAGAGGGTGGCGGGCATGATGGTCGCGCCGGCCACGCCGAGCAGGGCGCGGGCCAGGATCAGCCAGCCGGCGCTCGGTGCGTACGCGGCGAGCAGCGAGGCGACGCCGAACGCGGCGGAGCCGGTCAGCAGCAGCCGGCGCCGGCCGACGCGGTCGCTGAGCGAGCCCATGCTGACCAGCAGGCCCGCCAGCACGAAGGAGTAGGCGTCGCCGATCCAGAGCAGCTGGGTGCCGCTGGGGCGCAGGGTCTCGCTGATCGAGGGGATGGCGAGGGAGAGCACGGTCGCGTCGACCGCGACCAGGGTGACGGCCAGCACGAGGACGGCCAGGCCGGCCCAGCGCTGCCGGGAGTGGGGACGGAGCATGGTGGTGCTCATGGTGTTTCAGTTCTCCTGAGTGCGCCGCCGAGGAAGAGTTCGGCGAGCGAGAAAGCACTGTCGCGGGGGGCGAGGCGTCCGTCCTGGACGGCCCAGCCGATGCCGGCGACGAGGTCGAACAGGGCCTCGGCGAGCCAGCCCGCCGAGAGTTCGATCCGGAACACGCCCTCCTGCTGCCCGCGCAGGAAGAGCGCGCGGATCCGGGCGTCCTGGATCTCCCAGAGGTCGTTGATCTCGGGGTGGTCGTAGAGCTGGTTCTCCCCGGCCAGGAAGGCGCAGAGCGCGGCGTCGGGGACGACCGCGTCGATGAGCCGGCGCAGGGCGGCCTGCGGATCGCCGTCCTCGATGGCGGCGGTGTCCAGGGCGGCGGCGACCTTCCGCAGGCTGAGCGCGCCGACCTCGCGGATCAGGGCCTCGCGGCCCGGGAAGATCCGGTGCAGGGTGGCCCGGCTGATCCCGGCGGCGCGGGCGATCTCGTCGAGATGCGCGGTCGGGCGGCGGGAGAGCACGCCGACGGCGGCTTCGAGGACGGAGTCACGGTCGGTGGCCATGGCTGAAGTGTAGAACGAATGAGACTTGGATGTCTCATTTTATTGCTGGAAGGCTCATCTGCGTGTTCGATGCCGGTACCGGGACAGCAAAAACCGGGGACGGCTGATGCCGTCCCCGGAGGGGATGCCTGTCCGACGCGCCGCGTCAGCTCTGGTTGTAGAACCCGGTGTCGTCCAGCGGCCGGTCGATCACCATGACCTCGACCTCGGCCGGCGTGAGCAGGAAGACCCGGCGGGCGATCCGCTCGATCCCGCCGCAGGTGCCGAAGATCAGCCCGGAGGCGAAGTCGACCATGCGCTTGGCCTCGGCGTCGTCCATCTCGGTCAGGTCCATCACCACGGGGGTGCTGGCGCGGATGTGCTCGCCGACCACCCGGGCGGCCTCGAAGCCGGTGGGCCGCACGGAGACGATCTTCGCGGGGGCCGGGGCGGCGGGCACCGTCTCCTGGTCCGCCCACGGATCGTCGTACACCGCGGCCGGGTAGTTGCCGGAGGGCATCAGCCACCCGTTGTGGTGCTCGTCGCGAAGTGCTCCCATGCCGCGCCTCCCTGTCTCGTCCCGAACGCGTCCCCCGGGCGCGCGTGCCCTTTTGACACGTCATCCACTCGTCGGAACTGTCCGAGTATCGCACTGATCACCGGTTCGGTGCCTGCTCGCGGCCGCCGTACGGGTCGTGGCGCGCCGCGCGTCCGGGCGGACCCGGACATCAGAAGCGACGCCGCAGCTCGACGGATGGTTGCGCGCGTAGACCATACCGGTGCCTGTCAGCCGGTAGTTGACTTCGCGTCAACACCGGTGGAGAGGGTTCATTCCCCCGTGGTGCCGTCCACAAGCTCCCGGAGCAGATCCGCGTGCCCGTTGTGCCGCGCGTACTCCTCGATCATGTGCACCTGGATCCACCGGAGCGTCACCTCCTGGCCCTTGCGGCGGCGCCGGCCGACCGTCTCCAGCGGCAGTCCCTCGCAGGCCCGCCGGGAGATCTCGATCTGCGCCTGCCAGGTGGCGAAGGCCTCGTCCGGGTCGGCGTCGTCTACGCCGTTGAACTCGCCGTCCTCGTCCTCGGCCGTCCAGTAGATGCCGTTCTCGCCCAGGTCCTCCCCCAGCAGGAAGCGCTGGTACCAGGCCTGCTCGACGTCCGCCATGTGCCGGACCAGCCCGAGCAGCGAGAGCGTGGACGGGGGTATCGCGCGCAGTCGCAGCTGCTCCGCCGTCAGGCCCTCGCACTTCAGCGCGAGGGTGGCGCGGTGGTAGTCGAGGAAGTTCGCCAGCATGGCCGCTTCGTCGGCGGCGAACGGGGGATCGGTACGGACGTCGCCGCCGGTGGGGGTCATGGCCGACATCCTGGCGCAGGCCGCTGACACACGCGAGCGAATACTCAGCCCGGGTCGGCCGCCGGCCTGCGCCGCGCGGCCCGCCACACCGACGCGAGGCCGAGCACACCCGTCAGCACGATCGCCCCGGCCGAGAACAGGAAGGCGGCCGAGCCGGGCTCCCGCGCACTCGCGGCGGCGACCACGTACGCGGCCGTCGCCGGCAGCACGCCGAGTGCGGTGGCGGCGAGGAAGGGGTTGAAGCGCACGCCGGAGAACGCGGCGGCGTAGTTGCCCGCCTGGAACGGCAGGCCGGGGAAGAGCCGGAGCAGCAGCACGCTGCGGAAGCCCTGCTCGGTGAACCTGCGGTCGAGGGAGGTGAGCACCCGCCCCCGCAGCAGCGGGCGCAGCGCATCCCGGCCGAGCAGCCGGCCGAGCACGAAGGCGGCGGCCGCGCCGAGCGTGGTGCCGAGGACGGCGAGCAGCAGTCCCTCCTGGACGCCCAGCAGCAGGCCGGCGGCGGCGTTCAGGGCGGGGCGCGGCACGAAGACGACGGTGGCCACCGCGTACACCCCGACGAACGCCGGGGCCCGCCAGATGCCGGGGGCTGCCGAGGCCAGGCCGCCGGACAGCACGGCGGACGGGTCCCAGAGGAGCAGGGAGCAGGCCGCCGCGCCGAGGATCACGACCAGCAGCGCGAGCTTCGTCCGGGGCGACCGCGCCACCCGGGAGAGCCGGGCCGGGGCGGCGCCGGCCGGGGCGGGCGCGGCGGCCGGCGGGGAGATCGGGGGAGCGGACAC
This sequence comes from Kitasatospora sp. NPDC057223, assembly GCF_042669755.1. NCBI lineage: Bacteria > Bacillati > Actinomycetota > Actinomycetes > Kitasatosporales > Streptomycetaceae > Kitasatospora > Kitasatospora sp. NPDC057223. The sequence continues at coordinate 11,993 of NZ_JBHUWW010000191.1, forward strand.
CGGGTGAGCTTAACCG
>NZ_JBHUWW010000192.1:0-11879 GCF_042669755.1 Kitasatospora sp. NPDC057223
GTCCCTTCGGACCTGGCGCCACACCCTTCGGACGGAGCCCCCGCACCGGGGGCGGTTCAGGCCTCCCGGTGCCCCCGGCAGACAGCCGTCGAGCTGCGGACAATCAGCTCCGGCTCGAACAGCATCGACTCCTCGGCCGTCTCCCGTCCGTCCATCTGCGAGACCAGGGAGGCGATCGCCGCCGCCGCCATCGCCTGGACCGGCTGGCGGGCCGTGGTCAGCGGCGGGTCCGTCACCGACATGTACAGCGAGTCGTCGAACCCGACCACCGAGAGCTCCTCCGGCACCGCGATCCCGCGCCGCCTGGCCGCCCGGATCGCCCCCAGGGCGAGCGCGTCGCTCGCGCACACCAGCGCCGTCACCCCCTCCCCGAGCAGGCGGCCGAGCGCCATGCCGCCACCCTCCATCGAGAACATCGAATGGGCCACCAGCGGCCGCCAGAACTCCGGCCCCTCACCCCGCGCATGCCAGTAGGAGGTGTACGCAGAAAGCTTGCGGGCGGAGGGGACATGGCCGACCGGGCCCAGCGCCAGGCCGATCCGCCGGTGCCCCAGGGCCGTCAGGTGGACGAGCGCCTGCTCGACCGCGACGGCGTCGTCCGCCGCCACCTGGGGCACACCCAGGTTCTCGTCCGCCGCGTTGATCAGCACGATCGGCACCCGCCGCTCCCGCAGCGCCCGGCCGTGTTCCGGGCCGGCGTCCGCATAGCTGGAACCGACGAAGATGATGCCGCCGATGTTCTGCTCCAGCAGCATCTGGATGTAGTGCGCCTCGGAGACCCCGTCCGCCGTACGGGTGCACAGCACCGGGATCAGGCCGCGCTTGTTGAGCGCCCCCGCGAGGGCCTCGGCGAACGCCGGGAAGACCGGGTTCTGCAGGTCCGGCACCACCAGGCCGACCAGCGGCGCCCGGGTGCCCCGCAGCTTGGCCGGCCGCTCGAAGCCGAAGACGTCGAGTGCGGTCAGCACCGAGTCCCGGGTCGCCTGCGCCACGTCGGGCCGGCCGTTCAGCACGCGACTGACCGTCGCCTCACTGACACCGGCGAACCTGGCAACTTCGGAGAGTCGTTTCGTCACGGGAACCAACCTACAGGACGCTACGCAAAAACAAAGATCACCTACGCAAGAAGATGACTTGAGACGCAAAAACTTGGTTCGAGTCGGTACTGCAGGGCACACCGGTCCGGCACTCAGGACGGGCTCGGGGTCGCTCCCCCGACGACCCGGCCGGCCGCATCCGCGATGTCCGCCGGGAAGGGGCCCGCTGTGAAAGGGGCCGGCTGTGACAGGGGCCCCGCCGTGACAGGAGCGGCCGCGCCAGGGGTCGCCGAATCACGGCGCCGCGTCGCCGTACCCACCGTCCGGGGCCGCGTGCCGCGTGCCGCATCGCCCGACGAGCCGAACCGGCCCCGGAGGTGGTCAGCCCTCCTCCCGGGGCGTCGCGCCCCCCCGGCGCCCCGTCGGGTTCCTTCGACGCCTCGTCAGCCGGCCACCACGGACTGCGGGTCGGCCAGGTACGGCCGCCAGGCGAGTTCGGCCGCGCCGACCAGGGCGCCGTGGTCGAGGGCGGCCCCGACGATCGGCACCCGGCCGCTGCGGCCCCACAGGCAGCGTTCGGCGACGACGGAGCGCAGGCGTTCCGGGTCGGCCTCCCAGAGGTCGAGGTGCAGTCCGCTCAGGACGACCCGGTCCGGGTTCAGGATGTTGGCCACTCCGGCGAGGCCGAGGCCGAGGCGGTCGATCAGGTGGTGGACGGCGGCGCGGGCGCGCGGGTCGTGCGCGGCGGAGCGGGCCAGCTCGCGGGCCTGGTCGAGCAGCGGCCGGGCCGGGTCGGGGGTGAGGCCGGCGGCGGCGAACAGCGCGTCCGGGTCGGTCTCGGAGTTGAGGCAGCCCCGGTTGCCGCACTGGCAGAGCCGCCCCTGCGGGTCGACCGTGAGGTGGCCGACCTCCAGGGCGAGCCCGGCGCTGCCGGTGTGCAGGTTCCCGTCGATGACGAGCGCGCCGCCGACGCCCCGGTGCCCGGAGGTCACCAGCAGCAGGTGGCGGGCACCGCGCCCGGCGCCGTGCCGGTACTCGGCGAGCGCGCCGAGGTTGGCGTCGTTGGCGACGGAGCTGGGCAGCGGCCGGTGCGCGTACGGGCCGTGGTCGGCGCGGCGGACCTCGACGTCGTACAGGTCGGCGACGGGGGTGCCGCTCGGCCAGGCGAAGTGCAGGGCCGCCAGCGCGGTGCCGTCCGGTTCGGTGACCGGGTTGGGCAGCGCGAGGGCGGCCCCGAGGCAGCGCCGGGTGGTGGCGCGGGCCAGCGCGGCGCCGGTCTCGGCGACGGCCCGCAGCATCCGGACGGGGTCGGTGGCGGCGGGCAGTGGCAGGTGGACGGGCGGCTCCAGGAGTCCGCCGAGGCCTGCCAGGGCGACGCTGAGCCCGTCGGCGTGGATCTGGCCCGCGACGACCACCGGGCCGGCCGGGTCGACGGCCAGCCGGTGCGAGGGCCGGCCGCGGCCGCCGCCGGCGGGGCGGGAGTCGACGGTGATCAGCCCAAGTGCCTCCAGCTCTCCGGTGACGGCTCCGGCGGTGGCCCGGGTGACGTCGAGCGCCTTGGTGAGGGCGGACCGGGTGGGCGTCTGCCCGGTGTGGATGAGGGTGAGCGCCGGGCCGAGCAGCGTGCGTCCGCGATCGGGCGCGGGGCGGCGGCTGATGTCCGGCGCGGGAATCGGGCTTGTGGGTGAGTGCGGCACACCCCTATTCTTACTTTGTGCCGCTCCTAAACAAAACCCGCGCCCGGTCGGAAGCCACCTACCAGTCTCCCAGCCCGACGACCACCTGGTCGCCGGCCCGCCTCGCCCTCACCGCCTTCTTCGCCATGGACGGCTTCCTCTTCGCCGCCTGGGTCGTCCGCATCCCCGACATCCGCGGCCAGGTCAGCGCCACCCACAGCGCACTCGGGCTCGCCCTGCTCTGCATCTCCGCCGGCGCCGTGGCCACCATGGCGGTCGTCGGCCGGCTCTGCGTCCGGTACGGCTCGCGGCCCGTCACGGTGGCCTCGGTGGCACTGGTCAGCATCGCGGTGCCGCTGCCCGCGCACACCCACACGGTGTTCTCGCTCGGCGCCGTCCTGCTGCTCTTCGGGGCCGGCTACGGCGCCGCCAACGTCGCCATGAACAGCGCCGCCGTCGACCTGGTCACCGAGCTCCGGCGCCCCGTCATGCCGAGCTTCCACGCCGGGTACAGCCTGGGCGGCCTGCTCGGCGCCGGCCTCGGCGGGCTCCTCGCGAGCAGCATCAGCGCGGCCTGGGCGCTGGCCCTGAGCGGCGCCCTCGGCCTCGCGGTCGCCGCCGCCGCCGGTACCGCCCTGCTGCGCAGCCCGGCCGCCGCCACCCCGGTCGCGGCGCGCTCTGCCAAGGCCGCCGCACCGGGCGTGCAGGGCGGCTCGGGCGTCACCTTCCTGGTCGTCCTGCTCGGCCTGACCGCAATGTTCTGCGCCTACGGCGAGGGGGCCATCGCCGACTGGGCGACCCTGCACCTCACCGACGACGTGCACGCCACCCCGGCCGTGGCGGCCGCCGGGTACGCGGCCTACGCCTTCGCGATGACGGCCGGACGGGTCAGCGGCACCTGGCTCTCCATCAGGCTCGGCCAGACCACGGTGATCGCCGCCGGCGGGCTGACCGCCTGCGCCGGGATGCTGCTGGCCTCCCTCGCACCGTCGGTGGTGCTCGCCCTCGGCGGGTTCGTCCTGGTCGGCATCGGCCTCGCCAACATCTTCCCGCTGGCCATCGCCCAGGCCGGCGCCGTCGGCGGCCCGCAGGGCGTGGCGACCGCCTCCACCCTCGGCTACGCGGGCATGCTGATCGGCCCGCCCGTGATCGGCTTCCTCGCCGACGCGGCCGGTCTGCCCGCCGCCCTCACCACGGTCGCGGGCGCGGCGGCCCTGGCCGCCGTCCTCCCCTTCGCCGTCCGCACCCGCCGCCCGGCCCGCACCGCGGGCTGACCGGTACCCCTCCCATCACCTGCCCGGACGCGCGACACCGCCCGTCCGGGCAGTCGGCCGTGCCCGGTCGGGCAGCGCGCGGCTGCCCGGACGGGCACGTGGGAGCATCCTGGTGACGGCATCCGCCGCAGCCGGGCCCCGGAACAGGACGCCGGAGCGGGAAACCCGGCGGGACAACGCAGCGGGCGCCGGAACGGGACGCCGACACGGGCGCCGGAACGGGACGGGGTGGCAGCGATGACGGTACGGGTACTGCGGGCGGCCGGCCGGGCCGCGACGCCCTGGCTCAACGGCGGCGGCGTCACCCGGGAGGTCGCGGGCGCGCCGGCCGGCTCCGGGCTCGCCGACTTCGACTGGCGGGTGAGCCTCGCCGACGTGGCGCAGGGCGGCCCGTTCTCGGTGTTCGCGGGAGTCGACCGGGTGATCACCGTGGTCGAGGGCGCGGGCATGGCCCTCACCGTCGCCGGTACCCGGCACCTGCTGGCGCAGCCGTACCGGCCGTTCGCCTTCCCCGGCGACGCCGAGACCGGCTGCCGGCTGCTCGGCGGCCCCGTGGTGGACTTCAACGTGATGACGCGGCGCGGCCGGTCGACCGCCGAGGTCGAGGTCGTCGACGGCGCGCGGGAGATCGGGGTGCCGGACGGCGCCGTGGTCCTGCTGGTCTGCCTCGACGGGAGCGCCGCCCTCGCCGCGTCCGGTGTCACCCTCGGACGCTTCGACGCGGCCCTGCTGGGGCCGCACGACGGCCCGGAACCGCTCCGGGTGGCGGGCCGCACCGCGGTGGTGACCCTCCGGGCAGCGGGCTGAAGAAGCCGGATCGGAGTACCCGCGCCGGGTCAGGACGGCGCGTTCTCCCCCGGCAGGCGCAGGTCCCAGCCGACCAGGGCCCGCAGCTGCTCCGCCGTCACGCCCTCCGGGATCGCGGTCGGCGCCTCGGTGCGGAAGGGTGGCTGCCAGCCCTCGCCGGCCGTCCAGCTGCGGACCACCTTCGCGGGGGCGCCGGCCACCACACTGTGGTCGGGGACGTCGCCGCGCACCACCGAACCGGCCGCGACCACCACGTTGCGGCCCAGCCGGGCACCGGGCAGGATCACCGCGCCGGTGCCGATCCAGCTGCCCGCACCGATCTCGACCGGCTCGTTGCGCGGCCACTGCTTGCCGATCGGCAGATCGGTGGCGCGGTACTCGTGGGCCTGGTCGGAGATGTAGACGCCGGGGCCGGTCCAGACGTCGTCGCCGAGCACGATCGACTGGTGGCCGACGATGTGGCTGTCCCGGCCGATCACGCAGCCGCCGCCGATCCGGACGATCGGCTCCGGGCCGAGGTCGAGCCCCGGCAGGAAACCCGCGCTGATCGTGACCCGCTCACCGATGATCGAGAACGGGCCGATGGTGATCCACTGCTCGTTGAAGACGGCGCCGAGCGGGAACGCCAGCTTCGTCCCGTCCCCCAGGCTGCCGAAACGGTACGGGCCGGGGTTGTCGTTCGAGACGGCGCCGGCCCGCTGCGCCCACTGCCAGCCCCGGTGCACCAGCCGCCCGACGGCGCGCCGGCCGCCGGCCCGGGCGGTGGAGAACAGCGAACTGGTGATCGGCATGCGCTCACGTTACCGGCCCGTACGCCCCGCCCGGCCCCGGAGGGTCGAACGTCACACCCGAGTCCCACCGGCGACCCTGCCGGGCGTCGGACGGGCGTCGGACGGGCGTCGGGCGGGGCGGGGCGCAGCCCGTCCGGTCACTGCGCCCAGGGTGCCGGGCGGCGCTCCAGGAAGGCCCGCATGCCCTCCTGCGCCTCGGCCGAGCCGAACAGCCGGGCGGAGAGGGCGACCAGCTCGTCCGCGTCCCGCTCGAAGGAGCGCACCACCTCGGTGTTGGCCAGCCGCTTGGACTCGGCGAGGCCCTGCGGCGAGCCGAGCCGGAGCGAGGCGAGCAGCGACTTCAGCGCGCCCTCGACGTCCTGCGCCGCCTCGGTGACCAGGCCGATCCGGGCCGCCTCGGCCGCGTCGAAGGTCTCGCCGGTCAGGTAGTAGCGGGCGGCGGCGCGCGGTTCGAGTTTGGGGCGCAGCGGCAGCGAGATGACGGCGGGCGCCAGCCCGAGCCGGACTTCGGTGAAGGCGAAGGTGGCGGCGGGGCCGGCGACGGCCAGGTCGGCGGCGCCGACGAGGCCGAGGCCGCCCGCCCGGACGTGGCCGTCGATCGCGGCGATCACCGGCTTCGGGCAGTCCACCAATGCCCGTTGGAGGTCGACGAGTCCGCGCGGTCCGACCGTCGGGTCGGCCCCGGTGGCCTCGGAGAGGTCGGCGCCCGCGCAGAACACCTTGCCGGTGTGGCCGAGCACCACGGCCCGCACGGCCGGGTCCTGCGCCGCCGCGGCGAGGCCGGCGGTGAGTTCGGCCATCAGGCGGGCGGAGAGGGCGTTGCGGTTGTGCGGCGAGTCGAGTTCGAGGGTCGTGACGGCGTCGCTGGTGGTGACGCGGACCAGGGGTGCTTCGCGGGTCATCGCGGTGGCCTGCTTTCCGGCTGAGGGTGGGTCGGACTGGCTCGGACCAGACTCTGGCACGCCGGACCGCCGCGGGCCAGGGTCCGCCACGGAAAGCACTGGTCAGCGGGCCGCCCCGGGCGGCACGTTCGACCTTCACGAGCGGGGCACCGCCGGGGGCCCGTCGCGGGCGTCGCACCGGCCGGCGGGCGGGGGGCTGCCGGGAGCCGCCGCTGATCGTTCGTCGGCTGCCGCCGAACAGGCGCCGGAAACGCCTCCACCCGGAGTGCGTTTCGCACTCCGGGTGGAGGATTTTGAGCGCCGGGCCCGGGTTGAACGGACTCTTCCTACTGAAAGTAGGACGTGCTCCGGTAGCACCACCGACGCCTGACCGAAGATCGTTCTCTTCGACGTGGTGAACATTACCAGACTGTTCACGCCCTGTTGGCGAGGCACCCCGGTCAGGCGGGCACCGGCTCCCCGCCCCGCTGCCGGGCCCACCGGACGGCCGGGGCCACCGCCAGGCCGGCGGCGCCGAACACCGCGCCGAGGGCGGCCCAGCCGAGCAGGCCGCACCCGATCACGACGGTGCTGACCAGCGCCGGGCCGAGCATCATCGCGACGGACGAACCCGCGCTGAACACCCCCTGGTAGGCGCCGTGGGCGTCCTCCTCCGCGAGGTCGAAGCCGAGCGCCCAGCCGCCCGCCTGGCTGAGCACCTCGCCGAGGGCCTGCAGGGCGACGCCGGCCAGCACCACGACCGCCGCCGCCGCGGCCGGCAGTCCGTGGGCGAGCCCGAGCACCAGACTGGAACCGGCCAGCAGCAGGCCGCCCCGGCCGCACACCCGGGCCGCCGCCCCGGGCCGCTCGGTGCCCCGGGTCGCCCGGACCTGAAGGGCCACCACCAGCACGGTGTTGACCACGATGGTGCCGGCCACCACGATCCGCGGCGCCTCGGTCTCCTTGACGATCCACAGCGGTACGCCCACCTCCAGCACGGCGAACTGCAGGCACAGCACGGCGTTCAGGGCCGTCACCACGAGGAACGGCCGGTTGCGCAGCGCCGGGTTCCGGCCACCCGCCTTCCGGCCGGTGCCGGCCCGGGCCCGGGCCGGCACCGGGACGCGGGCGTAGAGCGCGGCGGCCACCGCGAACGACGCGGCGTCGCACAGGATCGCCGTCAGGTACGCGGTGCGGGTGTCGATCTGGAGCGCGGCGGCGGCGAGCGCGGTGCCCAGGCACATGCCGACGTTGGTGACCACCCGCAGGTACGCGCGCCCCGCCACCCGGCGGTCCGCCGGGAGGACTTCGGCGTACAGCGCGTTGCGCACGGCGGACGAGCCCCGGTCTGCGGCGGCCACCACGCAGGCGAGCGCGACGAACGCGGCGTAGCCGTGCACGAGGGCGTACGCCGCCGTGCCGGCCGCCTCGACGGCGACCAGCAGGACGAGCACCCGGCGCACTCCCCAGCGGTCCGCGGCCCGGCCGGCCGGGATGCTCGCGGCGACTCCACAGAGCCCGGCGGCGGTCAGGCCGAAGCCGAGTTGCGCGGCGGAGAGGCCGAGCACCCGGGTGAAGAACAGCACCGCGACGGCGAGCGAGAGCCCGTTGCCGACGCAGTTGACGAGGGTGAGGCGGGCGAGCCGGCGGACCATCGGGTCGGGGTGCAGCAGCCTGGCGGGGCCGCGGGCGGGGGGCACGGCAGCGGGCGGCGGCGCCGGAGTGCCGACGGGTGAGGTGGTCATGACGTGATCCCACCGCGCGCCACGGCGGGCGCAGAACTGATTTAGGCTGACCCTGAAACGTCCGGCTGAGCAGGGGGACCGCCGATGCACCGGTTCCGGCTGGGCCTGGCCGACCTGGCCGCCACCTCGTTCGCGTACTCGCCGCTGCAGGAGGCGGTGCTCAGCCTCCGGATGTGGACCCACCCCGGCGTCTACACCCTGCAGACCCCGGGGTTCGAGCGACTGCGCCCCGCCTTCGAGGCACTCGGCTGTGCGGAGCTGCTGCGCTCGCTGATCGCGTCCAACCGCTGGGTGCCGGACTTCCTGACGCCGCGCCCGCACAGCCCCGCGCCGGACTTCCGCGCGGAGCTGGCGGTGCTGCGGGCCACCCCGCCGGGCCGGCTGCGGGTCGAGCTGGAGCAGGCCTTCCTGCCGCACGACCGGGTGGTGCCCGCGCCGCTCGCCGCCGGGCTGGCCGAGCCGGCCCGGCTGCTGGCGCTGATCGCCGACGCGATCGAGGAGTACTGGGAGCGCTGCCTGGCCCCCGTCTGGTGGCCACGGGCCCGCGCGGTGCTGGAGGCCGATCTGCTGTACCGCTCGCGGGTGCTGGCCCAGCAGGGCGCGGCGGCGCTCTTCACCGAGCTGGACGGGCGGCTGCGCTGGGAGGACGGCGTCCTCGCGATCCGCCGCAAGTGGGACGTCATGGACGGGGTGGTGATCGTGGACGGGCGCGGGCTCGTCCTGGTGCCGACGTTCTTCGCCCGGGGCGCGATCACCTCGATCAGCGACGACCACCCGCCGATGATCAGCTACCCGGCGCGCGGCCAGGCCACCATGACCGGCCCGCCCGCCGCCCCGCCCGGCCCGCGCGCGCTGGAGCTGCTGCTCGGCGCGCCGAAGGCGCGGCTGCTCGCCCTGCTGGCCGAGCCGGCCTCCACCACCGAACTGGCCCGCCGGCTGGGCGTGACGCCCGGTGCGGTGAGCCAGCACCTGGCCGTGCTGTTCGACACCCGGCTGGTGACCCGGGCCCGGCACGGCCGCTCGGTGGTGTACGCGCGCAGCGTGCTCGGTGACGAGCTGTCAGGCCCCGGTCGGCCGCCCGGGGCGCAGCCCCGCCGATAGATCATCAACTCCTAAGTGGTATGGACCTGTTGACGCATTGGTCCAGTCCTCCTACAGTTCCCATGCCCCCACCCCCACCTGCGGGGGCATCGGTCGGCCACGCACGAGCGCCCGGGTGCGGCGATGCACCCCGCCGTGCGGGTCGCCCGGCCCGAGGCGCACCACCTGACGTACACCGCGCAAGGTTCGGTACCACCCTGTCCAACCCCACTGCCACAGGGAGAACCATGTCCGCACCGCACCGGCCCCGCCGCCGCACAGTGCGCAGCAGGCTGCTCAGCCTGCTCACCGCCCTGCTGCTCCCGCTGGCCGCGATCACCGTCCTCGCCGCCCCGGCCCACGCCGCCGGGAAGCTCACCGCCGTCTTCACCAGCGCCGACAACGGCTCCTGGTGGAAGGGCTCGTACATCGTCCACAACGACAACGCCGCCGCCGTCTCCGGCTGGACCCTGGAGTTCGACCTCCCGGCCGGGGTGACCGTCAGCGGCAGCTACAACGGCGACGCCACCGTCAACGGGCGCCACGTCACCGCGAAGAACGCCTACTACAACGCGAGCGTGGCCGCGCACGGCACCACCGAGCCGTACAGCTTCTGGTTCGTGGCGGCCGGCCCGATCGGCGCGCCGACCGGCTGCCGGATCAACGGCGACAAGTGCGACGGGAGTGCGGACGTCCTGCCGACGGCGCCGGGCACCCCGAAGGTGACGGAGTCGACCGCGCACACGCTCGCGCTGAGCTGGCCGGCCGCCACCGCCGGGGACTTCCCGGTCGCCTCCTACGAGGTCGTCAACGGCTCGGCCGTGCTGGCGACCTCGACCTCGACGGGCGTCCTGGTCTCCGGGCTGACCCCCGCGACCTCGTACACCCTGGCCGTCCGCGCCAAGGACACCCGGGGCAACACCGGCCCGCAGAGCGCGGCCGTCACCGCCTCCACCGTCGACCCGGCGACCGACACCGTCGTGCCGACCGCGCCGACCGCGCTGCACAGCACCGCCGTCACCTCGGCCTCGGTCGCCCTGGCCTGGACGGCGGCGACCGACAACCAGCGGATCTCCGCCTACGACGTCTACCAGGGCGGCGTCCTGGTGCAGACCGTCCCGGGCACCACGCTGGCCGCGACGGTCGGCGGGCTCTCGCCGTCCACCGCCTACACGTTCACGGTGAAGGCCCGCGACCCCGCCGACAACGCCTCCCCCGCGTCCAACGCGCTGGCGGTCTCCACCGGCGACCTGGTCGGCCCCGGCAAGTACGCCAGGGTCGGGTACTTCGCCCAGTGGGGCATCTACGGCCGGCAGTACTTCGTGAAGAACCTGGACACCTCGGGCAGCGCCGCCAAGCTCGACGTCATCAACTACGCCTTCGAGAACATCGACCCGGTCAACCTGACCTGCCTGGCCGGCGTCACCAAGGGCACCACCGCCAACCCGCAGGACCCGGACCAGGGGACGGGCGCGGGGGACGCGGACGCCGACTACGCACGGCCGATGAGCGCGGCGCAGTCCGTCGACGGGGTCGCCGACGACGGCTGGGCACCGCTGCGCGGCAACCTGAACCAGCTGAGGAAGCTCAAGGCCAAGTACCCGAACCTGAAGGTCGTGGTCTCGCTCGGCGGCTGGACGTACTCCAAGTACTTCTCCGACGCTGCGGCGACCGACGCCTCGCGCAAGAAGCTCGTCTCGTCCTGCCTGGACATCTGGATCAAGGGCAACCTGCCGCTGTACGCCGGCGCCGGCGGCCCCGGTACGGCGGCGGGCATCTTCGACGGCATCGACCTCGACTGGGAGTGGCCCGGCTCGCCCGACGGGCACGCCGGCAACCACTACAGCGCGGCCGACAAGGACAACCTGACCCTGCTGCTGGCCGAGTTCCGCAAGCAGCTCGACGCGCTCGGCGGCTCGCACAAGCTGCTGACCGCCTTCACGCCCGCCGACCCGGTGAAGATCAGCCAGGGCTGGGACCTCTCGAAGATCTTCGGCTCGCTGGACATCGCCAACATCCAGGGCTACGACTTCCACGGCGCCGGCAGCGACAACTCCTGGGAGCCGAACCGCACCGGCGACCAGGCCAACCTCTACGGCGACACCCAGGACCCGTACAACTTCCACTTCAGCGTGGACTCCGCCGTCCAGACCTACCTGACCGCCGGGGTGAACCCGCGCAAGCTCACCATCGGGTTCCCGTTCTACGGACGCGGCTGGCAGGGTGTCGCGGCCGGCGGCGCGAACGGCGAGTGGCAGACGGCGACGGGTGCGGCGCCGGGCCAGTTCGCCGAGGAGGCCGGCACCAGGGGCTACCAGAACCTGATCACCAGCGTCCCGAACCTGACCGTCTACCACGACACCCAGTCGGTCTCGACGTACGGCTACACCGGCGCCGGCGGCCAGTGGTGGACCTTCGACGACGCCTGGTCGATCGGCCAGAAGACGGCCTACCTCAAGTCCAAGGGCCTGCTCGGCAGCATGATCTGGGAGATGTCCGGTGACACCCCCACCGGCACCCTGATGACCGCGCTGGACAACGGCCTGAAGTAGGGCCTGCGCGGAGCCCAGAACGGCCTGCCGTGACCC
>NZ_JBHUWW010000193.1:0-11878 GCF_042669755.1 Kitasatospora sp. NPDC057223
CGGGCCGGTCGCTTCTCGGTGGGGTGCGGCGGCCGCTCCGGGCCGGTGGGGCGCCGGGTTGCTCGCTGCACTGGTTTCGAACTTACGGACCTCGGCGGGAGGTAGCAAGGATTCGATGGGAAGTCGCAGGTCAGGGCTGCGTTACCGCCAGTATTCGGGCATTTCGGGCGCCGTGGTTGCTGGCTCGTACCCCCGGGCGGCCCGCCGGATGTGGCGGCGGTCACCGCCGGAGGCGGGTGAGGCCGCACACATTGTCGACCCACGGTGACCGGCCGGGAACGTCCTGCTCACCGGCCGGCCTCCGGTGGCGGCCGCCGGGATGGCCCAGGTCACATCCGGGCGGCGGAGCCCTGGCACGAGGGGATAAGGACGGTCTCGCCGCCCCCGGGATCAGGCCGGCTCGGGGTCGGCGGGGCGGTAGACCGTCAGGCCCGCCCGGGACTTGGCCAGCCGGAGATGGCCGGTGGCCGGCACGGCCTCGCCGTCCAGCGAGATCCGGTCCGCCGTGCCGAGTGAGGTCACCTCCAGGGCGGACAGCCGGGCCGCCCGGTAGACCCGGGAGCGGCCGAGGGTGCCCGACAGGAGGGCGCCGGCCAGCCGGGTGCGGGCGCAGGGGCTGCTGCCGTCCACGGTGCGGATGTCCAGCAGGCCGTCGGCGAGGCCGGCCCGCCGGGTGGGGGCGAAGCCGGGCGGGTCGTACGCGCCGTTGCCGGCGAACAGCAGCCAGAGGCGGCGCGGGACGCCGGAGATCTCCACCTCCACCGGCTCCGCCGTGGCGAGCACCCGCAGGACGGCCACGGCGAGCGCCGGCCACTTGCCGAGGCGGTCCTCCAGGGACTCGCGCAGCGTGACGAGCTCCGGGTACACCCCGAGACTGAAGGTGTTGACGAAGGCCCGCTGGCGGGTGCCGTCCGTGGCCAGGCCCAGGTCGACCGCGCAGCCGGTACCCGCCTCGACGGCCTCGGCGGTCGCGGCGAGCGAGCGGATGCCCAGGTCCACGGCGAAGTGGTTGAGCGTGCCGCCGGGGAAGACCGCGAGCGGCAGGCCGCGGCCGGCGGCGATCGTCGCGGCCAGGTTGACGGTGCCGTCGCCGCCGCAGACGCCGAGCGCGCCGCCCCGGGCCGCCGCGTCGTCGGCGGCCGTTTCGAGCAGCGCGGCCAGGTCGTCGTCGTCCGGGCCGAACAGGCGGATGTCCGCTCCGGGCAGGAGGGCGGCGAGCTCCTCGGCGGCCGGGCCCGGGCCGTCGGCGCCGTTGCCGCCGCCCGATCCCGTGTTGACGACCACGCACAGACCGGCGCCGCCGGTGAGTGCGGGGACGGCCACCCTGGCCGGTGCCGCGGGGACGGGCGCGGTGATCTTCCGGGGCCACCAGCGCAGCGTCAGTGCGGCCGCGCCGGCGCCCAGGGCCACCCCGGCCAGGACGTCCCCCGGGTAGTGGGCGCCGACGTACACGCGGGACGCCGCCACGGCGCCCGCCACCGGCGCCACGACGGCCGCCAGCAGCGGTGCCTCGATGGCCACGCCGACGGCGAAGGCCGCCGCCGAGGCGGAGTGGCCGGACGGGAAGGACGTGGTGAACGGCTGCCGCACCAGCTGACGGACCAGCGGAACCTGGTCGAGCACCGGGCGCGGACGCCGGGTCAGGTGCTTGGCCGCCACGTTGGCGAGGACGGAGGCCACCGCGAGTGACCCGGCTCCGCGCAGTGCGGCGCGCCGCCCGGACCGCCCGCCGAGGGCGGCCAGGGCGGCGGCGGTGCCCATCCAGAGCACGCCGTGATCGGCCGCTCTGCTGAGCCCGGGGAGCCAGGGATGGGCACCGGGCAGGCGGGCCTGCGCGATGCGGTCGAAGAGTGCACGGTCGATGGTGTCGATGGCTCCCATGCACCGGAGGCTATCCGACTGCCCGCCGCAGAGCGGTGACCCGGGCCCACGGGGGCCCGGGGCTTCCGGGACCGGGTCGGCTTCGGCCGGGCTACTTGAGGAAGTGCAGGCAGAGTGTGAAGCGGTCGGAGCCCTGCTCCTCGGTGTAGTAGCCGTCGGCGTCCGCGAACCGCTCGCAGGCCGTCTCGCCGTTGGTGGTGTCGGAGACCTTGCCCACGATCCGGGCGTCGGCGTCCGGGTCCGAGCAGCCGAGCACCACGACGTCCGGCGAGGTGTCCTCGACGCCCGCGGTCATCGTGTGCTTGTTGTGCACGCAGTCGCCGACGCCGGCGTACGTCGGGTCCTGCTGGACGCTGAAGACGATGGCGCCGACGGCGATCACGGGGATCAGCAGGCCGAGGATCGCCGGCCGCCGGAACAGCGGCCGGCCCGGGGCGACCGGCTGGCCGGGGGCGCCGGGCAGCGGTTCGGCGAGCTTGTTGATCTTGGCCCGCTGGGGCAGGTTGAGCAGCATGGTGGCCGGGTTGATCAGGGCGGAGGCGATGCCCCACCAGCCCTGCCAGAGGCTCTTCTCGGTCATGCTGCGGTGCGCCGCGATGCCGCAGGAGCGGCAGAACGGCCCCTCCAGCTTGAGGAACTTCATGATGACCAGGAAGCCCTGGTGGCCCCGGATGGTGGCCTGCACGGCGGGTACCGAACCGCAGAACCGGCAGAACGGGCCGGGCTGGTAGGGGCCGGTGTACGCGCCGAAGGCGGCGTCCGGTGCGGGCTCGGCGGCGGGGCCGGCGGCGGGGGCGTCGAAGGGTGCCTGGGGCGGCGGAGTGGACAAGGGTGCTTCCCCCGAGTTGCGCTGAACGGACATGGTGAGGGGCGAAACCTATCGGTGTCAGCCAGTTGTCCGAAAGTAGTTTTATGCAGCGTTCCGGATGGTCACTCAAATGTGATCGGTTCCAGCGTCGTCCGCCCCCGTAAACGGTTCGCATGACCATCACATGATCACGACAATGGCGGACATGACCGACACGACCCCGCGTCCGCCGAGCTGGCGCATCGCTCCCGCCGACGTCCGATCGGCCGACGCCGTGGCGCTGCTCCGCGACTACTTCATCGACGTCAGCGACCGCTACTACGAACTCCACGAGGGGCGGCGCTCCACCCCGGCCGAGATCGAGGAGGGCCTCGCCGCCTCACCCAGCGACGATCTCGCCGCGCCGACCGGCCTCTTCCTGATCGGCCGTCACGGCGACGAGGCCCACGCCTGCGCCGGCCTGCGGGTGCTCGACCCCCGGACGGTCGAACTGACCCGGGTGTTCGTGCGGCCCGCGCTGCGCGGTACCGGCGGCGGGGCACGGCTCATGGCGGCGGTGGACGAGGCCGCCCGCAGCCTGCGCGCCGAGCGGATCGTGCTGGACACCAGGCTCGACCTGGTCGAGGCGCGGGCGCTCTACACCCGGCACGGCTACACCGAGACCCCGGCCTACAGCGCCGGCCCGTACGCCGAGGTCTGGTACGCCCGGGAACTCGGCGCCGCGCGCACCACCGGCGCCTGAGCCGCCGGTCCGCCGCCCTTCTGCCGCCTGAGCGGCCGTCGGCCCGGCACAATGCCCGCAGGGGAACCGCCCGCGAGGAGGACTGCGTGGACAGCACCGGCACAGCCCCGGATCTGGTGGTCGTCGGCTCGGCCAACGCCGACATCGTCGTCCGGGTGGAACGGCTCCCGGAGCCGGGGGAGACCGTCCGCGGCTCCGAGGCACGGATCCACCCGGGCGGCAAGGGCGCCAACCAGGCCGCCGCGGCGGCCCGGCTCGGGGCCAGGGTCGTGCTGCTCGCCCGGGTGGGTGAGGACGCGCACGGCGCCCTGCTGCTCGGCGCGCAGCGGGCGGCCGGGGTGGACACCTCCCGGGTCCTGACCGGCGGGGCTCCCACCGGCGTCGCCCTGATCACCGTCGGTCCGGACGGCGACAACACCATCGTGGTCTCACCCGGGGCCAACGCCCGCCTCTCGGTGGCGGACGTCCGGGCCGGGGCCGCGCTGCTGGCCGCCGCGCCCGTGGTCTCGCTGCAACTGGAGATCGCGCTGGAGAGCGTGGTCGAGGTGGTCCGCACGGTCGGCGCCGCGACGCGGGTGGTGTTCAACCCGTCCCCGTTCCCCTCCCCGTTCGCGCCGCTGCCGGCCGAGCTCCTGACGGCCTGCGACCCGCTGGTGGTCAACGAGCACGAGGCCCGGCTGGTGCTCGGCGGGAGTGCGGGGGCGCGGCGGGCACCGGAGGAGAGCGCGCGGGCGCTGCTCGCGCTCGGGGCCCGCTCGGTCGTGGTCACGCTCGGCGCTCACGGTGCGGTCGTCGCCGACGCCCGGGGCAGCGCCCGGCTGGCCGCACCCCGCGTCGAGGCGGTCGACAGCACCGGCGCGGGGGACGCGTTCACCGGCGCCCTCGCCTGGCGCCTGGGCGCCGGGGACGACCTGGCCACCGCGGCCCGGTTCGCCGTCCGGGTCGGTGCGGCGACCGTCACCAGGCACGGGGCGCAGAGCTCGTACCCGACGCCGGAGGAGCTGGCGGCGCTCCGGCCGGCGGCCGACAGTGACGAGTAGTCAGCCATTCGTGTCCTGTGACCTGCCGTTCTCGCGCTCTCCGGGTGTCGGGACGGTTCGCGGGGAGGCGGCAAACCTACGCTCGGACGCGAGAAGCAACCGTCCTGGGCGGCGTCCTCCTCCAGCCGCCCTGCGAGCACGCCCAGGAGTCCCGCATGCCAGTACCGGGCCGCCGCGCCACGGGCCCCACCGAACCCGCCGCCCGGCCGAAGGGCCTGCGGGCGCTCGGTGAGTGGTGTGCGCGGCACTTCGTCGTCGTCATCGTCCTGTGGCTGGTCGGGCTCGGCGGCCTGCACGCGCTCCAGAGCACCATCGGCGGTACCTACTCCGACGACTTCACGTTGCCGGGCACCCAGTCCAACACCGGCCTGAACGTCCTGAAGGAGAACCAGCCCACGGCGGGCGGGTTCAGCTCGCCGATCGTCCTGCACGACGCCGGTGCGCCGCTGACCTCCGTCCAGCCGCAGGTCGGCCAGGCCGTCGCCGCCCTCCAGCAGCTCCCGAACGTGCTCGCGGTGACGAACCCGCTGCCTGCCACACCGCCCGCCCAGCCGCCGAACCCGTCACCGGTGTCCGCCGACGGCGCGACCGCCTACATCACGGTGCGCTTCGACCAGAGCCCCTCCTCGCTGGGGACGGAGTACCTGGACGGCGTCGACGCCGCCGTCCAGCCGCTGCGCGAGGCCGGCATCCAGGTCGAGTACGGCGGCTCGCTCGGCGAGCTGGCCCGCCCCGAGACGGCCGACTTCATCAGCGAGGCGATCGGCTTCGCGGTCGCGGTCATCGTGCTGGTGATCGGCTTCGGCAGCATCATCGCGGCCGGAATGCCGCTGGTCACGGCGCTGATCAGCGTCATCGTCGGCCTCAGCTGCCTGAGCCTGCTGGCCAAGGCGATGACCTTCGCCACCGTCTCGCCCACCCTGGCCACCATGATCGGCCTCGGCGTCGGCATCGACTACTCGCTCTTCCTGATCACCCGCCACCGGCAACGGCTGATGGACGGTGAGGACCCGGTCGCCGCGGCCGGCCGGGCGGTCTCCACCAGCGGCCGGGCCGTCCTGGTGTCCGGATGCACCGTCATCGTCGCGCTGGCCGGCCTGTACGTCTCGCGGGTCACCTTCATCGGCAACCTCGGGGTCGCCGCCGCGGTCACCGTGGTCACCGCGGTGCTGGGCGCGCTCACCCTCACACCCGCGTTCCTCGGACTGGTCGGCCGCCGCATCGACCGCTACCACCTGCGCAAGCCGATCGCCGAGACCGAGGCCGGGCCCGGCGAGACCGCCACCGGCCCGTGGCACCGCTACGCCCAGAGGGTGGAGCGCAGGCCGTGGTGGTTCCTGGCGACCGGCGTCGTGGTGATCGGCGTGCTCGCGATCCCGCTGTTCTCCATCCAGCTCGGCCACATCGGCGACGGCGCCGACCCGACCAGCTTCACCGACCGGCGCGCCTTCGACCTGATCTCGGAGGGCTTCGGGCCGGGCACCAACGGGCCGCTGACGGTGGTGATCGACCAGACCGCGGTGCCCTCGGGGGACCGCGCCGCGCTGGCCGGCAACGTGCAGAGCGCCCTGACCGGCCTGCCCGGCGCGGCCGCCGTCAGCCCGCTCCAGCCGACCACCAACGGCGAGGTGCTGATCTCCACCGTCACCCCGACCACGGCCCCGCAGGACCACGCGACCACCGAGCTGGTCAACCACCTGAAGGACACCGTCCTCCCGCAGGCCGTCGCCGGCACCGCGGCCGCCGGGTACGTCACCGGCACCACGGCGGCGCAGGTCGACTTCCTCGACATCGTCTCGGAGCGGCTGCCGCTGATCATCGCGACGGTCGTCGGACTGGCCTTCATCATCATCCTCACCGTGTTCCGGGGGCTGCTGATCGCCGTCAAGGCGGCCGTCCTCAACCTGCTCTCGATCGCGGCCTCCTACGGAGTGGTGGTCGCGGTCTTCCAGTGGGGCTGGGGCGGCCCCGCGCTCGGCGTGGCCGGCAAGGTGCCGATCGAGAGCTACGTGCCGATGATGATGTTCGCCATCGTCTTCGGCCTGAGCATGGACTACGAGGTGTTCCTGCTCGCCCGGGTGCACGAGGCCTGGCTGCGCACCCGGGACAGCAAGGGCGCCGTCGCGCACGCGCTGGAGATCACCGCGCGGGTGATCTCCTGTGCGGCCCTGATCATGGTGAGCGTCTTCGCGGCCTTCCTGCTCAGCGACAACATCGTGGTGAAGATGCTCGGCCTCGGCCTCGCCGTCAGCGTGCTGATCGACGCGACCATCGTGCGCCTACTGCTGGTGCCGGCCGTGATGACCCTGCTCGGCGCGCACGCCTGGTGGATCCCCCGCTGGCTGGACCGGATCCTGCCGCACATCGACACCGAGGGCGAGGAGGAGCCCGCCCCGGGGCCGGCCTGAGTGCCGGCCGGCCGCCGGGTACTCCGCCGCCGTGGCGTGGGGCGACCGACCCGCCCCACGTCACGGCTGTCCGGGAGGACCGGTCAGGGGTAGCTGACCAGGTTCGCCACGTTGCTCGCGGAGTTGGCGGTGCCTCCGCTGTTGTTGATCACGTGGCTGATGGTGCCGGTGCCGCCGAGGGAGACCGTCACCATGTCGTGGAACTTCACCCCGGGGGTGTTCGGGACCTCGAAGGAGTGGGCCTCGACGACCGCCGGGTTCACGTTGAAGTAGGCGTAGCTGCCCAGGCCCCAGGCCTCGTGGCTGGTCACCGTCGGGGCGACCTTGTACGCGGCCCAGCCCTGGGTGGAGCCGTTGTTCCAGGCGGCCTGGTTCGGCGGGTCGTAGGGGAGTTCGTTCTGGTAGAAGTACGTCCGGCCGCCGTTGCCGTTCCAGATGGTCTGGTACTGCTGGTAGTGCTCGACGAACAGGCCGTACATCGTGACGTCGTTGCCGTTGACGACCAGGCCGTTGGCGGCGGTGTTGGACGTCCAGCCCACTCCGCTGCCGTGGTCGGCGCGCCAGAGCCACATGTGGTCGCCGATCACGTTGTTGCTGTTCACCACGAGGCTCTGGGCGGCCTTGCCGACGCCCGCGCCGCCGATCCGGAAGAACACGTCGCTCAGGGTGGTCGGGTTGGCCGCGTGGTTCGCGGTGGAGCCGGCCGGGCCGACCTGCATCAGGACGGACGAGCTGGTGGTGCCCGCGTCGATCAGCAGTCCGGCGACCTTGACGCCGTCGACGTCGGCGACCGACACCGCCGTCACGCCGTTGTCGGGGACGAGCGTGGCCAGGCCGAGGCCCAGCACCACGGTGTCGGGGCGGGTCACCCGGATGGTGTCGGAGAGGTGGAAGACACCGGGGGTGAACAGCAGGTTCTTGCCCGCGGCCAGCGCCGCGTTGATGGTGGCCGCCGAGTCACCGGGCTTGGCGACGAAGAACTGCGCGATGGGCAGCGAGGACCCGGCGGCCGCGCCGCCGGCCCAGCTGGTGCCGGAGGTGTTCGTCCGCAGGGCGGGCACGAAGACCTGGTAGCCGCCGGCCTGGTCGACGTACAGGAACGGCTTCTCCCGGACGGCCGGGGCCTGGGCGACCGTGGTGACCGGCGGGTTGGGGAAGGTGGTGGCGGGGGCGCCGTTGACGCCGACGAAGACCATGTTCCAGTTGGAGCCGGACCAGCTGCCGAACTGGTCGCCGCGCGACAGCCACTGCTGCTGCGTGCCGGAGCGCACCTGGCCGTCGACCTTCGAGTCGGCGAGGAAGCCGCCGCTGGACCAGCCGCCGTCGTCCAGCTGGAGGTCGCCGCGGACGTGGATGCGGCGCATCGGCGCGGCCTGCGAGACCGCCCAGCGGTCGGTGCCGCCGGTGGGGTTGATCGACAGGTTCTCGGCGTCGCGCCAGAAGTTCTGGGTCGCGTTGCCCTGGAACCAGTCGGCCTCGGCGTGCACGGCGCCGTTGATGGTGACGTCGTCGGGGGAGAGGCCGAGGCCCGCCACCTGGGTGTAGAAGCCCACGTTGGCATCGACGTTGTAGCTGCCCGGCTTGAACAGCAGGGCGTACCGGGCGGATCCGAACTGGTTCGTCTCCTGCTGGGAGAAGACGGAGTTCAGGGTGCTCTGGATGCTCGCCGCCGACATCGACGGATCGAAGATCTTGACGTTGGGTCCGAAGTCCGGTGTCCCCGCCGGCGGGGCGGGCGTACCGAGCGAGAAGGACTGCGCGGCGGTGCCGTTGCAGGTGTACTGGCCCAGTTGGACGCTGTCGGCGGCCGAGGCGGCGGGCACGTCGAGGCACTTGCCGCTGTTGCGGTTGACGAAGTGGTAGTAACCGCCGGTCTCCGCCACCGGCAGCCACTGCTGGTTCGATCCGCCGCTGTAGGACCACAGTTGGACGAGTGCGCTGTCGGCGGTGGAGACGCCGGTGACGTCCCAGGCCCGGGTCGCGTCGAGCTGGCTGTTCACCCGGACGTTGCCGGAGTCGGTGGCCTGGAGCTGCCACTGCTGGGCGGTGGTGCCGTTGCAGGCGTACTGCTGGACGGCCGTGCCGTTGGCGGCGGAGGCCGCGCGGGCGTCGACGCACTTGCCGCTGGCCTTGCTGACCACCGTCGTCCAGCCGGTGGGCAGGACGTCGGCGTGTGCGCCGGTCGCGGTGCTGAGGTTGAGCCCGGCGGTGGCCAGCAGGGTGCCGGTCACGGCGACGGCCAGCGTGCGGGAGCGGCTGCGGGTGACCGGCGTCCTTGCGGACGGCGGGAGTCGGCGTGCTGTCATGAACGTCCTCCATCTCCGTCACCGTGTGGGAGCCGGCGCGGTTTTCGGGTGTCGGGGCGGTTGTCGGGTGGTGTGAACTCCGTGCCGGTGCGAAAGCCGGACGGGCGATGCGCTCGGGCCTGCCGAACCGGCCGACGGGTGGCGTCGGGCGTGCCTCGGCCGCCGGTCCGCCGATTGCTGTGTCGGCGTGAACGGGACTGGCCGGGTTCTTAGTTCGACCCTTAGTTCAAGTCGCGATCTAACTGCCCCGGCAGGAGCGCGTCAAGGCCTTCAGCGGTCCAGACCATTGAGCCGGATAAAGTTGCCGATCCGGAAAGATTGCGTAGCACGCAAGAATGGCTAGAGTGGAATACATGACCACCGACGGACCTCCGGCCGCGCAGAACCCGGCCGGGCTGCGGGAACGCAAGAAGCTCGCCACCCGCCAGGCCCTCAGCTGGGCAGCCCTGCGCCTGGCTCAGGAACGGGGGTTGGAGCACGTACGGATCGAGGACATCGCGGCGGAGGCCGGCGTCTCGCCCCGGACGTTCAACAACTACTTCGCCAACAAGTACGAGGCCATCGTCTCCCGCCACGTCGACCGGGTCCGGCAGTCCGCCGGAGCGCTGCGCGAACGACCGGCGGCCGAACCGCTCTGGGACGCCGTGCGCCACGTCGCCCTCGCGCCGTTCGCCACCGCCGACAGCAGCCCGGACCCGCAGTGGACCGCGGGCGTCCGCCTGCTGCTCGCCGAACCCGCCCTGCAGGGCGAGCTGATGAAGGCCGGCGCCGACGCCAACCGGGCCTTCGCGGCCGCCGTGGCCGAGCGCACCGGCACCGACGCCGACCGCGACGTCTACCCCAACCTGGTCGCCGCCGCCGTCCTCGCCGCCCAGCAGGTGGCGAGCGACCGGTGGCTGCACACCGAGCCCCCCGTCGCCCTGCTGCCGCTGGTCCGCGAAGCCCTGGACCTCCTGCTGGCCGGCCTGCCCGACCCCACCGGCGGCTGACCGGCCCCACCCCCCGAGGCCCCGTCCGGGCCCTCGTCGCCATGCCCTTCTTCCCCGGGAGAGAACCGATGACAACCGATGTCGTGATCGCCGGCGGCGGGCCCAACGGGCTGATGCTCGCCTGCGAACTGAGCCTGGCGGGTGTGCGGCCGGTCGTGCTGGAGGAGCGCACCGAGCGCAACCTCGAACCCAAGGCCAACGGCGTGGTCGGGCAGGTGATCCGCTTCCTCGACCACCGCGGCCTGTACGAGCGCTTCGGCGGAGCGCCCGGGATACCGCAGCCGACCCCGCACTACGTGTTCGGTGCCTTCCCGCTCGACCTGGGTGCGCTCGACGCCAACCCGCTGTTCACCCTGTTCGTGCAGCAGCGCCGGATGGAGGAGCTGCTGGAGGAGCGCGCCCGCGAACTCGGCGTGGAGATCCGCAGGGGCCACCGGCTGACCGCCCTCACCCAGGACGGCACCGGCGTGGACGTGGACGTCGAAGGCCCGGAAGGGAGTTACCGGCTGCGCACCGGCTACCTGGTGGGCTGCGACGGCGGGCGCAGCACCGTCCGCAAGCAGGCCGGAATCGCCTTCCCCGGCGTGGCCGGCGGCGGGGTGATCTCCCGGACGGGGCACATCGCGCTGCCCGAACGCCTGGTGGACCCGGCCACCGGCGCGCTCGACGTCCCGGGCTTCGGCAAGGTCCCGCTCTTCGTCCACACCCGGACCGAGCACGGCGTCTTCGTCTTCGCCTCCCCCGAGCCGGGCAAGCCCCTGGTGAGCACGCTGGAATGGGGCCCGCCGCCCGAGGGCGACGACGCCGAGGGGCCGCTGACGATCGCCGAACTCCGCGCCAGCGTCGGGCGCGTGCTGGGCGCCGACCTGCCGGTCAGCGAGCCCACCTCGCCCGGCCCGCACATGTTCCGGCGCATCGTCGGCGGCCACACCCGCCTTGCCGAGCGGTACCGCAGCGGGCGGGTGCTGCTGGTCGGCGACTCGGCGCACGTCCACTCGGCGGTCGGCGGCCCGGGGCTCAACCTCGGCCTCCAGGACGCCGCCAACCTGGGCTGGAAACTGGCCGCAGAAGTCCAGGGCTGGGCCCCCGCAGGCCTGTTGGACAGCTACCACGCCGAGCGGCACCCGGTCGGCGAGCGGGTGTTCATGCACTCCCAGGCGCAGACCGCCCTGATGGCGCCCGGCGCGGGCGTCTCGGCGCTGCGCGAGCTGTTCGGCGAGTTCCTCCAGCGACGTGAGAACGTCGAGCACATCGCGCGGACGCTGGCCGGCAGTGATGTCCGCTACCCGATGGCCTCCGGTCATCCGCTGGTGGGGCGGTTCGCCCCGGAGCTGTCGCTGAGCACCGACGCCGGACCGGCCCGGCTGGCCGAACTCGTCCGCAATGCGCGGCCGTTGCTGCTGGACCTGGCCGGCAGCCAGGTGCCGGCCGACACGGCGGCGCCGTGGAGCAGCAGGGTGGACGTCCGCTCCGCCCGGTGCGCCGAGCCACCGGCCGCGGCGCTGCTGGTGCGCCCCGACGGGTACGTGGCCTGGGCGGCGGCCGAGGGCGAGCCGGTCGGGCCGGGCCTGCGGGATGCGCTGGCCACCTGGTTCGGCGCACCGCAGTAGCCGGGCCGACGGGTCACGGGCAGGCGGGAGCCGCCCCCGGTGGTTCTGGAGCACCACCGGGGACGGCTTCCGTGGCGGGTCGCGCCGCCGGCCC
>NZ_JBHUWW010000194.1:0-11729 GCF_042669755.1 Kitasatospora sp. NPDC057223
GCCGCGGACCTTCGCAGCGCGGGCGTTGATGACCATGCGGGAGAACTGGGCCCGCTTGAAGGTCTCCTCGTGCTCGGCCCAGCGGACGCCGAGGATGGTCTCCACGACGTTGGCCGGGCGCCCGGCCATCAGCCGGGTGGACTGGTCGGCCAGGCGCCGCGAGCAGGCGACGACCGCCGGGAGCACCTCGTCGTGGAGCCCCCAGGAGGCCGCGGGACGGTTGGCCAGCGCCGACCCGAGGGTGGCGAGGTCCCGGGCGACCGCCGCCCGTTCGGAGTCCGAGGCCAGAGTGGCGTCGTGCAGTTCTGCGGCGTGCCGCAACGAGCCGGTGTCGAACAGGTCGTAGCTGGAGCGGGTCAGGTCCTCGCCGTGGCCGCCGCGGTCGCCCGCGTCGACGGTGGCGAAGGGGAGCAGGTTGCGGAACCGCAGGTACTGGGCGGCGGCCTCCTTCACCGTGGTGGACTCCAGGACCTTCACGGCCGTGTTGAACAGCAGACGCAGCTGGCCGCCGCGCAGCTGGTCCACCGGGAGCAGGCAGTCCAGACGCATCACGGCGGAGCCGAGGTCCTTCTTCACGGCGGCCCGGAAACCGGCCAGGGTCTCGGTCGGGACGGCCACCATCACATCGGTGGCGGCGACCTCGACCAACCAGGCGGTGGTGTGCGAGCCCATCCCGGCCACGCCGCGCGGGGCGGGTGCGCGGCCGTTGACCTCCAGGTACGGGGCGCCGTTCGCGGGCGTCGGGGTGTACGCGACCACCAGCGCCTCGGCGGCCCGGTGGACCGCCCAGCCGTTGCGGAGGTCGGGAGCCGGCACAGGTTCGGCGGCGTACAGGGCTTCGTAAGCCTTCCTGGTCGCGGTCAGGAGCTCCTTCAGCACCGTGTCCTCGGCCGGCAGCCGCGCGGCACGCGCCACGATCTCGGCGCGCAGTCGGGCGATGGCCGCGGTGGCGGGGCCCGTCACCGGTGCGGTGCCGCCGCTCGCCGGCGCCGCCGGGGTGGTCAGGAACCCGGACTCCGTCACCGACTTCGGGTAGGCGGTCGCCATCGTCACCTGGTGGTCGTGCAGCAGGTAGGCCAGGACCAGCGCCGCGTTGGGCAGCGCGTCCTGCGCGGCATCGATGATCTTGTCGGCCGCCACCTGGGCGGGGGTCCGGTACGTCCCCAGCTTCTTCCGCCAGGTGTCGGCCGTGCCTGCGGCGAACCCGTTGGGCTCCGCCCTCGCGATCGCGTCCGCCAGGTCACCGGCGGTGCCGGCGAGCTGCCGCAGATGGTCCTTCTCCGGGTCGTCCGCGAATCGGGCCCGCAGCGCCTTGGCGGACTCGCCCAGCCTGACCACCGTGTCGTGGTCGTACGCCAGGCCCGGGGCGAACACCCGCCCCTTCGCCGCCAGCGTCCTGCGCACCTTCGGCGTGAGGTCGAGCTGGTCGATGAGCTGCCGTACCAGCTTCTCCAGACTCGTGTGCTCGCCGGCCACGTCGGTGTCGGTCGACGGCTGCAACGCGGCCCTGGTCCGGGCGGCGCGCAGCGCGGCCTCGAACGAGAACAGCTTCCACAGTGCCTCGCGCAGCCTCGTCGGCCGGTCCACCGGTGCGGGCGGCTCGTCCTCCTCCGAGGAGCCGGAGGAGGACGAGGAGGAAGAGTCGGAGGAGGCGGAGGACGAGGCCACCGAGGACTCGGCGTCGTCCTCCTCGTCCTCGTCGTCCACCGCTTCGTCGGGAAGCTCCTCGGCGGCGAAGTCGTCCGCCTCGGCCCCGCGGTCGATGGCCGAGCCCGGTGCCTCGGTGTCCAGCAGGACCTTGCGGTAGCTTCCCTCGCCCGAGCCCTTCGAGCCGCCCGACGAGTGCACGGGAACGGTGCTGAAGGGAAGGTAGTTGACGTAGGTGAGGTGGTGGGCGACGGCCCGCTCGAACGCCTCCACCGCCTCGGCCTGGTTGCCCGCGCGGAGCGCGGTGCCGGCCGCCTTGAGGTACTCCGTCACCCGGTAGGCGGCGTCCTCCAGGCGCTTGCTGCGGTGCGCGGCATCGGGGAGCAGCGCCAGGCGCGTCTTGCCGGTCGACTTCGGCTGGGTCATCCATCCGGCGACGGTGTGCTGGCGCTCTTCCAGGATGCCGATGGCTCCGGAGAGGTTCAGGCCGTACAGCGAGGCACGCAACGCGTCCACGACGGCCTGCCAGGCCACGGTGTGATCGCCCATCCGGGAGCCGAACGGCGAGGGCGTGCGGTGACCGGGGCTGATCACCACGCGCTGGATGAGGTGCTCCGGCGTGAACTCCAGGCTGGGCCGCAGGGTGACCCGGGCCATCTTGGGCAGCTGGTGCGGCTGGGCAATCAGGTTGGACGGCTCCCGAGTGAGTCTCGGCGGCGTTGCCGCGGAGCCGTCCGGGCCCTTGGCCCGCTTCGTCGACGGTTCGCCCGCCGGGTTCGGCGCGGAAACGGGCGTGGGAGCGGCCGTCCGGACCGGCTGGGCCGCAGGCGCGGTGGATTTCGCGTTGAGCAGTGCCTGGTACGACCTCGCTACGTCGGCGTCGTACTCGATGGGTGAACCCGGCGCCGCGACAGCCGACTTCTCTTGTCCTCGTTTCATACCAACCCCCCAGGTTGTCTGATCTGAGCTCGAAGACTAGCGGCCCGAGTCGGAGATCAACGGTGACTTGCCAGGACCCGCCCCGAGCCGGCCGACCGCATGCGGGCCGCGGTGTCCCGGGCCCCTCCGGAGGTGTTCATGCGGAGTCGGTGAGGAACGCCAGCCCCGCCAGCAGTCCCGCGTAGGCCAGGACCAACAGGAGAGCGGAGAGGACCAGGATCCAGCCGGTCACGAGCCCGAACAGCGCCACGCCGCGGTCGCGGCCGCCGAGGCGCTTGCCCCGGCGGCGACCGAGGTGCCCGGCGGGGATCGCGACCACACCGAACACGAACACGAGGAACGTGTAGAACCCGCCGTACAGCAGCCAGAACATCGGCGTCAGGAAGATGCCCACGATCAGTCCGACACCCAGAACGGCCGCCCAGAGGCTGACCCGAGCAGGGGTGTTGCGAGTGGCGGCGCCGGCCGCGCCGGTACCCTGGGCAACTTCGGTCACGTCTGGTTCTCCCTGGCTGGTTCCGGCCGGACCACTCTACGAGAACGGCTCGCCGGCCTCGGCGTCGCCCGTGAGCCCGCGGACGGCCCGGAGCGACGGGAACTCCGGTGGCCCGACCGTACGGGCGCGACGGGGTACGGAGCTGGCTCTGCCCGGTGCTGGTACTCATCCGTCGACCGCCGGAGGGGCACCGCCGACCCGGAGCCCGGCCGCCGGGATATCGGGAGCGGGCGGCCGCCCGGATGCCGCAGACTCGGACCGAGTGCTTTTCGAACTGGAGGATGTTTCATGGCTGACCGACCCCTGACGCTGATGGCGGTGCACGCCCACCCCGACGACGAGGCCACCGGGACGGGCGGTGTGCTGGCGCGCTACGCCGCGGAGGGCATCCGCACGGTGCTCGTCACCTGTACCGACGGCGGTTGCGGTGACGGGCCGGGAGGCGTGAAGCCGGGGGAGCCCGGGCACGATCCGGCGGCCGTCGCGGCGATGCGCCGCCGGGAGCTCGACGCGAGCTGCGAGGTGCTGAACATCAGCCACCTGGAGGTGTTGGACTACGCCGACTCCGGGATGATGGGCTGGGCGGCGAACGACGCGCCCAACTCCTTCTGGCAGACACCGGCGGCGACGGCGGCCGCCCGGCTCGCCGAGCTCATGCGGCAGTACCGGCCCGACGTGGTCGTGACCTATGACGAGAACGGCTTCTACGGCCACCCCGACCACATCCAGGCGAACCGCATCACCGTGGCGGCACTGGAGATGACCGACCTGACACCGAAGTTGTACTGGACGACGATGCCGCACTCGACCGTCCGGCGGTTCGGCGAGGTCATGCGCGAGTTCGGCGGGGACGGCGAGCAGCCGGATTCGGAGGCGCCCGTCGAGCTGCCCGACATCGGTCTCCCCGACGAGGCGGTCAGCACCTGGGTGGACACCACCGAGTTCGGCGACCAGAAGTTCGACGCCCTGGCCGCACACGCCAGCCAGGGTGAGAACATCTTCTTCCTGAAGATGGGCCGGGAGCGGTTCACCGACCTGATGGGCCTGGAGACCTTCGTCCGGGTCCGGGACACCACCGGCGCGGCGCTGCCCGAGAACGACCTCTTCGCCGGACTGCGCTGATCCGCACGGCCCTGTTCGCTGCCGTGCTCCGCGTCCCGATGGTCCGCCCGGCCGTCCAACCGGGCTGACGGGGCGTCGGGGCGTCAGGGCGTCGGGGCGTCAGGGCGTCGGGAAAGCACCGAGGCCCGGGCCAGGAAGATCCTGGCCCGGGCTCGTCCCGTGCGGCGACCACTCCTTCGCCACCTTGGTCCGTGTTCCGGCTCTTCGGGGGCGGGCCGGCCTTCCCGGCGTGCGGTGACCTGCACAGCGCCCCTTCGGCGCCTGCGCGGTGGCCCGCCCGCCGCCGTCCGTACGTGCTGCTCCTACGCTGTGCCGATGCGCATACTGCGGCGGGTTTCGGTACGGGCGAGGGCTGCTCTGGGGGCCGCGGCGGCAGCCGCTCTCGCCTTCGGGCTGGCGACGGTGTGGGTCGGGCACGCGGCGTACGCGCAATGGATGCCCAACGCGCGGGCCAAGGCACTGAATGAGGCGACGCTGCTGGACAACTCCGTGCTCGATCCATCCGTCGCCGCCGAGACGGACCCGCGGTACTACCGAGGTCTTGAGGACGGAGAGGACGCCTGGTCCTATCGGGTCACCGCGGGCGGTTACCAGCACTCCTTGTACGCCCTCGTCCTGGCGGACGGTCAGTGGGCGCGCCATGACCGGATCGATACCGCCGCTGCCGGCCACCTGCCGCCGCTGGCCGCCGACCGGGAGTTCGGCTTCGCCGAGCTGGTCGACATCCGCCTCCCGGCCGGCGTGTACTACGACATCCACTCGCTGGTCGGACCGAGCCCGACGGACCGTACGGTCACGTTCCTGCGCCGCACCGGCCAGCTCCACAGCACAGCGGCCCTGGAGGAGCTGACCGGCCGCGCCGGCCTCCCGGCGCAGCGGATCACCGTCTACGTGATGGTCAGTCCGGTGGAGGCCAGGGCGGCGCAGGCGCGGGTGACGCGGATCCTGGGCTGGTATCTGGTGCCGGGTGCGTCGCTGTTCGTCGCCGCCGTCGCATGGGTCGTCACCACGCTGGCGCTGCGGCCGGTGGAGGCGATCCGGCGCAGGATGGAGCTGATCGGCGCGGGTGCCGTCCACGAGCGGGTTCCGGTACCGGCCACGGAGGACGAGATAGCCCGGCTCGCCGTCACCACCAACGCGACCCTGGGCCGGCTGGAGCGCGCGTTGTCCGAGCAGCGCCGACTGGTCGCGGACGCCTCGCACGAACTGCGCACCCCGCTCGCGGTGATCCGAAACTCGCTGGAGGTGGCGCTCGCCCATCCCGAGCAGGCCCACTGGCCCGATGTCGCCGCCGACGCGCTTGCCGACACCGAGCGGCTGCACCTGCTCGCAGAGGACCTGCTGCTGCTGGCCCGCGTCGACGAGAGTGCGGCCGGCGACGGAACCGTCGAGCTGCACGACCTGGTGACGGAGCAGCTCGCGGAGCGCTCCTACGGCCCGCCGCTTCCCCGGCTGGCCGCCGGGATGCTGGAGCCCGCTAGCGTCCCCGGCAGCGAGGTGCTGATGGCACGAGTCCTGCGCAACCTGCTGGACAACGCCGTCCGCCACGCCGTGGCGGAGGTGACGGTCTCCCTGCGGGTCACGGACGGGTGGGCGGAGCTGACCGTGGCCGACGACGGCCCGGGCATTCCGGCCGCCGACCGCGAGCGGGTCTTCGAACGCTTCGTCCGCCTCGACCCCTCCCGCGACCGCGCCGACGGCGGCGCCGGGCTCGGGCTCGCGCTGGTACGCGCCATCGTGCAAGGTCTCGGCGGAACGGCGCAGTGCCGGGACCGGGACCGCGAGCCCGCCGCCGCCGTCGGCGCCGAGCTGGTCATCCGGCTCCCCACCGGTACACCGTGACGCCCCCTCCTGACGCGACCACCCGGTAGCCGGCGGCCGGCAACTCCGCCAGCGCGTCGCGCTGCTGCGCGGCGGGCAGCGGGAAGTCGTCCGGCCGGTCGAAGGCCACAACCCACCCGGCCACCGGCCGCGACCACGGACCTGGGCGGTCCGGCGGGCTGAGGAACGGAAACAGCGAGACCGTACAGCGGCCGGTCAACTGCGGCGCCAGCCGATTCGAAGCCGCCACCGAAGCCCCGTCCGGTACCGCGGACAGTGTGCTCCGCACCGCCCGGTCCTGGGCGCCGGGCAGCTGCAGCGACGGCATGGGGAACATCGCCACCGCCACCGGAAGCGCCAGGACGACCGCCGCCCGGACACCGCGTCGGCTGCGCCGCACCCCGTCCAGCATCGCGACGAAGAACACCGGCACCAGCGTCGCGTTGTAGTGCTCCGTGGTTCCCCAGTACGCCGGGTTGACGGACCAGAACCTGGCGACCAGCGGCAGCACCGCCAGCAGACACAGCGGCGAGCGCAGCGCCACGAAGAGCGTGGGAGCGAGCAGCGCGAGTACGGTCAGCCCCTTGACGCCGGGCAGCAGCAGTCTGGCCAGCGGGGCACCGCCGTTCCAACTGCCTTCTGTGGCATAGGTGTAGAGGCCGTACGGGCTGTACGCCGGGACGGCCAGCAGCACCGCCACCGCCGTCGCCACTGTCGCCGCCCCGATGAGTACGGCACCGGGGAGCCGCCGCCCGCGCACGGCGAGATACCCGCCGACGGAGGCCACCAGCAAGCCCTGGTCCTCCTTCACCAGAAGCAGCAGCAGCGCCCATCGCACGGCTGCGGCCGTGCGGTCCCGGGCCAGAGCCGTGACGGCCAGAGCCGTCACCGGGACGGCGAACGCGACCTCGTGGAAGTCGAACTCGACGGCCGCCCACAACCCCCACGACAGCCCGTACGCTAACCCGAGGAGCGCGCCCAGCCGCCGGTCCGCCACCTCGACGGCGAACCTGGCCACCGGCATGACAGAGACCGCGAACAGCGCCGCCTGCGCGAGGAGTAGTGTCAGCGCGCTCGGGAACACCCGGTACAGCGGCGCCAGCATGATCAGGACCGGGCTGAAGTGATCCCCCCGCAGATCGAAGCCTGCCCCCTTGAGCGGAGCCACCGGCGCCTCGAACCCGGCATAGCCCCGCACGCCCTGCTCGAAGATCCCCAGATCGAATCCGGCCGTCTCCAGCCGCAGGTGACGCAACACCGCGACCGCACCGTAGGCGGCGAACAGCAACACGGCCAGCAGGATCGGTAGGGCCCGGGACAGGCGTCGCAGCAGCATGGCCGCGAAGCTACGAAGATCACGCTGAAGGAATCCTGAGCGAACCTGAAGATCCGTTCAGGCAACCCCCCGAGCCCCGCGCGGGCCGCCGTACGCTGAGGCGATGAGACTTCTGCTGGTCGAGGACGAGCCACGACTCGCCCGCTCACTGAGCCAGGGACTGCGCGCCGAGGGCTACGCGGTCGACGTGGCCGGCGACGGCGTCAGCGGCCTGGAACAGGCGCTCAGCACGTCCTACGCAGCCATCGTCCTCGACCTGATGCTCCCGCGCCTCAACGGCTACCGGGTCTGCCAACAACTGCGCCGGGCCCAGAACCCCGTCCCCGTCCTCATCCTCACCGCCAAGAACGGCGAGTACGACCTCGCCGAAGCACTGGACTGCGGCGCCGACGACTTCCTCAGCAAGCCGTTCTCCTACGTGGTGCTCACCGCCCGGCTGCGCGCCCTGATCCGCCGCGGCGCCGGCGGCCGCCCGGCCCACCTCACCGTGGGAGACCTGACCGTGGACCCGGCCGCCCGGCGCTGCACCGTCGGCACCGATCAGCTCCGCCTGACCGGCAAGGAGTTCGGAGTCCTGGAGTGCCTTGCCCGCCGCGCCGGCCAGGCCGTCCCGAAGACCGAGATCCTGGACGCCGTCTGGGACAGCGCCTTCCGTGGCGACCTCAACATCGTCGAGGTCTACATCGCCAACCTCCGCCGCAAACTCACCACCGCACAAGCCGACTGCACCATCGAGACCGTCCGCGGCCACGGCTACCGCCTGACCCCGTGAACCTGCCGTTCAACCCGCAGGCCGCGTGATGGGGGGCTCCGGCGCGGTGAAACGCACCATGGACGAGTCACGGTTCTTGATCACGCAGTTGGGAGGAGACACTGCGTCAGCAAGCTCGTCGCGGGACCTGGTGCTCGGCTCCGTCAGCGATGACGACTGCTTCCGGCCGCCTTGTAGGGCGAGGGCGGAAGGTTCCCGGGGGTGCGGATTTGACGTACAGGAATACCCGGTGAGATCGATCTTGCTCGGTTGCTCGGTCTCCTTGGGCTGAAAGATTGGTTCGTGCAATGCGCTCGCGGACCGTGGTCTCCTCGGGCGTCAGGCGATCTGGTGCACCGCGACGAGGATGGGTAATACTGCCCTGTCGACCGGGCGGTGGACGCCGTCGACCTGGGCGGCGGGGGGTGGCCGTACACGGCCATGTCCGAGGGGCGGGTCCTCGCTGCCTGCTCCGACGCGCACGACTGCACGACTGCACTGTGGTGGCGGCGGAGGTCGGAGGGCGGATCGTGACGGACGTGCTGCTCGCACTGCACAACCCTGCGTACCCGGACCTGGACCGTACGGCCGCGTTGCGGGGCGTCCTGACGGGCGCGGCGGCGGCGACGCTACGCAGCGTGCCCGTGATCTCGGAAGCGGACCCGATCACGGGGCCGACCGGCAAGTGCGGAAGTTCCTGATGCGGCAGCGCCAGCGGGCGCAGACGGCGAGGGTGTGAGATGCGGACCGAGGAGGAGGCGGCGGACGCCGCCGAGGTGGGCGCCGGCAAGGAGGGCGCCGGGCCGGCGGCCACCGTCGCGCCCGTCCCCGCCGAGGTCGTGGCGGTGGACTTCGCGGGCGCGGGCGAGGGCCTGGAGGAGATGTCCTGGGGGATGTGGGAGATCTGGCAGGCGATGGGCCGGCAGCGCGACCAGCTGCCGATCGGCGGCCGGGTCGCGGTGGCTCCGGGCACGACGCTTGACGACCTCGTCGCCGAACTGCGCTACCTGATCGAGCGCTTCCCCTCGATGCGCACCCGGCTGCGCTTCGCCCCCGGAGGCCGGGCGCTTCAGCAGCTCTTCTCCAGCGGGCGCGTCACGCTGGAGGTGTACGACGCCGCTCCGGACACCGACCCGCAGGAGGTCGCCGCCGCGGTCGAGGAGCGCTACCGCAGCGAGCCGTTCGACTTCGCCGGGCAGTGGCCGGTGCGGATGGCGGTCGTACGCCGGCACGGGCATCCGGTCCAGCAGGTCACCGTCATGAACCACTTGGTCACCGACGGCCTCGGCGGCGAGATCATGCTCGGCCAGATGCGGACCAGGGACACCACGCCGGTCAGCGGCATGCAGCAGCTGGAGCAGGCGCGCTGGCAGCGGTCCGCCGCGGGGCAGCGGCAGAGCGAGCGGACGCTGCGGCACTTCGAGGGCGTACTGCGGACGATGCCGGGGCGGCAGCTGCCCGGCCCCACCGACCCGCGCGAGCCACGGCACTGGGGGGCGCAGTTCCACTCGCCGGCGCTGACGGCGGCGCTGCCGGCGATCGTGGCGCGGACGGGAACCCCGGTATCCGGGATCCTGCTGGGCCTGTTCGCGGTCGGACTGTACCGGGCCACGGGGATCAGCCCTGTGGTGGTGCGGCCGGTGGTCAACAACCGCTTTCGGCCGGTCTTCGCCGACGTGGCCTGCATGGTCGCGCAGGCGGGCGTGTGCGCCGTCGACGTCGCGGGGGTGAGTGCCGCAGAGGCCGTCGAGCGAGCCGGGCGGGGCAGCATGACCGCATACCGGCACGCCTACTTCGACCCCGAGGCACTGGACGAGCTGGTCGCCCAGGTCTCGATCGAGCGTGGCGAGGACGCGAGCATCAGGACGTACTTCAACAACCGCAGTACCTACGCCCCGCCGGCGGACACCGACCGGGAAGTGGACCCGCAGGAGCTGGCGCAGGACCTGCGGGCGGCCCGCCGGGACACCGTCTTCCGCTGGTTCGCGCGGGAGGAGGTCCAGAGGGAGCGGTTCTTCGTCCACGTCGACGACACCCCGGAGGGCGGGCTGCGCTTCGAGATCCGCGTCGACACGCACTACGTCTCGCCCGCGCAGGCCGAGGCGTTCGCCTACGCCATGGAGGCGGCCGCGATCGAGGCGGCGCTCCCGGAGGAGGTCGCGCAGGAGGTGGCCGTGGAGGGGGCGGCCGCAGAAGCTGCCGCCGGGCGTGAGTAGTTGACGTACAGGCGATCCGAGGTCGGTACAAGTCTTCGTCACCCTCGTCCCCGGCCGCGTCCGAGTCACGGAAGAGGCGCAGAGCCTGGCCGGGGCCGCCGGCCTTGATGTTGAACAGGTAGCGGTCCAGGAAGGTGA
This sequence comes from Kitasatospora sp. NPDC057223, assembly GCF_042669755.1. Classification (NCBI taxonomy): domain Bacteria; kingdom Bacillati; phylum Actinomycetota; class Actinomycetes; order Kitasatosporales; family Streptomycetaceae; genus Kitasatospora; species Kitasatospora sp. NPDC057223. The sequence continues at coordinate 10,467 of NZ_JBHUWW010000194.1, forward strand.
TGGGCCGGTCGTTGAGCGGAGGGAGGCGGGCGACGTCCTCGTCCTTGAGGTCGTCGCCCGCCGCGCGGAGCTGGGTGACGGCAGCGTTCAGACATAGCGGGTGTTCCACAGCGGCACGGCGTTGAGCGCCCATGCCGGACCGGCCAACTGGTCCTCCTGGCCCGCGCGGTGTGCCTGGCGGAGCTTGCCGCGGACGCCGTGGCAGATTGCGCGGACGAGCAGGTGCACGGTCTTGTCGATCCGCCCGTACTCGGCGACTGCGGTGCCGGGCGGAGGCGGGCGGCGTGCCCGGCCGGACATCCGCAGCAGGTCCTACGCTCGGGCCTGGTTGGTTATGACTGACCCGGCGACTCGGAGCATGTCCGGCCAGTGCGGTGCGATCCTCCTGAGGTTGACCTTGTTGCAGGCCACGGCCTCCAGCGGCCTGTACCCAGCGCCGGGTTCCTTGCCGTCGGGAAGGTCGGGCCACCGTTTCCGTCTCACTCCGCCATCAGGGTTCAGCAGGGTTTCCAGTGTGTAGAGGCTGTCGTGCGGGGTGCCGCGGGCGACCGTCGTGCCGATCCTGTGGGACTGAGCAGTGATCAGCGAGGCGTTCGCTGCGGCGAGGGTGTCGGCACGTACACCCTGTCCTCCGGGTCGATGACCGGAGTCAGGCCGATGTTGCAGCTCTGAGGGACGAGCAGTTCCTCCAAATGGGTGCGCCGGCCGGAGACGTACTTGAAGGTGCCGAGGGGACTGGTTCAGGAGTGCACCCCGAAGAGTGGGCCCGGTAGTTCGATCCTCGGGAGCGTCACTTCTGTGGTGATCTTCAGACAGGTCGGGGACTCCGGTTCGCCGACTGCACCGAGCTTGTCCTCCGACAGGCGGGCCCGTCCGCCGCCCGGGGGGACGACGACCTCCACCTTCGCGTTGTCGCCGGCTTCGGCGAGCGGGCCGCCGATCTGCAGCCAGGCCGCGTCCAGTCCGCGGGTGAGCTGGGTCAGGTGCTTGACGGCGTCCTCGGTGAGGGACAGTCCCGCCGGGACGTCCCCGTGCGTCGCTTCCGTCGGGGCCCTTCTCGGGGCTGCTTCGAGGGTTCTCTGCTGTGTTGTCGGGCAGCGGATCGACTGCGGAGTGCGCGTCGTGAACCACGTTGCCGGATACGGGAAGGAAGTGGGTTCTGGTTCGGGTGGGTGTGTGTGGTGGGTTAGAGGGGGGTGGTGTGGGTGTGGGCGGTGAAGGTGGTGGTGTTGGTTTGGGTGGCGGTGATGTGGTGGGTGGTGG
>NZ_JBHUWW010000195.1:0-11653 GCF_042669755.1 Kitasatospora sp. NPDC057223
GGACCGAGATCCGGGGCGCAGCGGCGCGGGGTGCGGTGCGGGTGGGTCAGCCGGCCGTGGGGATGCGGCAGTGGATGCGCTTGCCGACCGGGGACGGTTGGACGGTCCAGCCGGGGGCGAGGACGTCGAGGAGGAGCAGGCCGCGGCCGCACTCCGCCTGGTCGCTGTCCGGGGCGGTGGCGGTGCGGCGGGGGCCGGCTGCGGTGAGCGGGTCGTGGACGGTGACGACCGCGGCCTGCTCGGCGCGGTGGACCTCGACGACCAGCGGCACGTGGTCGCCGCAGGCCCGGACCGCGTTGCCGATCAGCTCGGACAGGACCAGCTGCGCGGCCTCGGCGCTTTCCAGGTCAACGCCGTGGGCGATGAGGACGGTGAGGGCCAGGGCGCGCACGGTCTGCACGGTGTCGCGGTCGGCGGTCAGGTGGGCGGTGATCCCGCCGGGCCGGGCCGTCAGGTACAGGCCGGGGCGCGGCGCGGGGAGCATCGGCTCCTGGACGGTCAGGCCGGGCGTGGTGCCGGTGCCGAAGGTGGTGGTCGTCACCGCTTGCCTCCGCCCTGGCGGGCCCGGCGCAGGGCCTCGTCCATGTTCGGGTCGCTGTCGCCGTCGGCGCGGGCGGGACGTGCAATGATGTTGTTCAGCAAGGTCGTTGCCTCCAACTAGGCGCGACGATGACGGCCCCGGGATTGCCCTCCCGGGGCCGTCGGCATGTGGTGGGCGGCTCCTGCCGTCCCCCCGCCGTCTCCGCACCCGGGTCGAGGGCGGAGGCGACGGGCAGCGTCGCAGGAGAGATACGCGGTCAGGCGGCGAGGACGGCGGCCGGGGCGCCGGTGGCGTAGAACATCGGCCGGCGGAAGCGGTGCCGCGGTCCGCCCCGCAGCGGGCTCGCCGCCGCGACCAGGCGGTCCTCGGTCGGCGTGCGCGGCCGGTCGACCGTGGTGACGGCGGCCGGGGATCGCACGGGCAGGATGAGCGCCTGGTCAAGGAGCGGGAGCAGTTCGCGGGAGATGGTGGCGTAGCGCACGGGAAACCTCCGGGGATGCGAAGCGGCGACCCGGAAAGATCCGGGCCGCCGCGGGCTGGTGAGTGCTGATTCAGTTCTGGAACCGGGCCGGGCCCGGGGTGCTGCGGGTCAGGCCGTGCTGGTCTTCTTCCGGACGGGGCTCAGGGCGAGCACCTCCTCGGCCAGGCGGCTCGTCGCGATCGGCCGGGCCCAGACCGGCACCGCCGCGCCCTGGATCGGGGACCGCGCACCGTGCAGCGGGATGCGACGCTGAGCGTCGGCGACGAAGACCGGCAGCAGGACCTCCGACCACTGCTCGGCCCGACGGGCCGAAGCCGCCTCCGCGCGCTGCTGCTCCGACGTGAGCAGCCGCTTGTGGGCGGCGAGCAGGCTCAGGCCGTAGCGGCACCCCGCCTCGTCGGTGCAGACCGCGCAGTCGACGCGGTGGCGGCTGAGGGTCACGTACACGGTGTCAGCGGTCGCCGGGCTGCCCAGCGCCGGAGCCGCCGGGGTCTTGACCTTGCGCAGGACCTTGGTCGGCCGGCGGGCGGCGACCTCGGCGAGGCCGTCCTCGATTCGCGTGACCCAGCGGGCGACGGTGAGGTCCATGGTGATGCGCTGGCCGCTGCCGGGGCACCGTGCGTCCCGGCGGACCTGGCGGCCATCGGCGCCGATCAGGTCGCGGCCGAGGTCGGTGGAGCGGTGGGCGGGGATCATCGAGCGGGTCAACTTGCGCCAGGTGCCGCAGTCGGTGCAGACGACGGTGACGGGCTCGCCGGGCTGGAGCGTGATGTGGGCGGGACAGATGGTCGAGGCCTTCAAGGGAGGCCGACCGTTGTGACGCATGGGGGTGTCTCCCTCGGTCTCGGGGATCTGGTGCCGTTGCGTTCTCCGACCGCGACAGCCGGGAGGGCTGTGGCGAGCGGGCAGCGCAACCGCTGCGTGAGAGCTGTCCGTAGCCCGGCGGCGGGGACCTCGTGGATCGTCACCCGTATGTGCCGTGAGCGGCTCGGTGCAGATGGAGCTATGGAGATGTCAGCTGGAAGACAGCCGCACGACGGCGACTACGTCGTTCATCAGGCAAAACAGTGATAGCTAGGTCGAGTAGATTGACTACTCATTGCCTGCTGCAATGAAGCTTGCACTCTCCGCGACTCCGGGTCAACCCCCTTCGCCTACATTGACTAGTCATTGGCGACGGGGTAGACATTGACCATGGCAGTCAGCAGTAGGGCACGAGCCCTCTACCAGCGCATCGCGGACAAGATCCGCACCGAGATCACCGATGGGACCCTCGGGCCCGGCGCGCGGCTGCCTACCGAGGGGGAGATCGCGGCCGAGTGGGACACCACCCGATCGACGGCAGTCCAAGGGCTCAAGGTGCTGGTGAACGAGGGCCTGGTCGTCAGCGACCGACCGCGCGGTTACTTCGTTCGCAGCCGCCGCCCCATGGTCTACCGGCCGCAAGCGGAGTTCATGAAGCGGCCCCTCTCCCCGGAGATGGACACCTTCCTCACTCAGCTGTCCGAGGAGGGTCGCGAGGCCGGGCAGCACATCGAGGTGAGTGTGGTCGTCCCGTCCCGGGACGTTCGGAGCCGGCTGCAGCTCAGCGAAGGCGAGTTGGTCGCGGTCCGCCGACGCGTTCGCTTCATCGACGGCGTGCCCTACAACACCAACGACAGCCACTTCCCCCTCGACCTGGTGCAGGGCAGCGAGATCATGAACCCCGACGACATCGCCCGCGGAGCGAACGTCGTGCTCGCAGAGCTCGGACACGAGCAGGTCAGGGCGCTGGACGAGATCCAGGTACGTATGCCGACCCCAGATGAGGCTGACCGCCTCCAGCTCGGCCCTGGTACGCCCGTGGGAGTTCACCTCTGCACCGGCTTCACCGGCGAAGGCCGGCCGGTGCGCGTCGTCGTGAACGTCCTGCCGGGCGACCGGCACGTCATTACCTACGAACGCAGCAAGCCGAGGCTGAGCAGTACTCCCATCATTCGGGTAGCCACCGCGACCGACCTGGACACCGTGGTGAACCTGTGGGGTCACGCGGCCGCCTGGCTGGCCGAACGGGGCACACGCCAGTGGCAGTACCCTCCGCGCGCCGAGCGCATTGCGGAGAACATCGCGGCGGGCGAGTGCTGGATTGTTGAAGACGAGGGTGCGCCGGTGGCGACCATCACCGTGGACGAGCACGCTGACCCCGACTTCTGGAGCCCGGAGGAGATCGACGATGCCGCGTTGTACGTCCACCGCATGGTCGTTCGCCGTGACGTCAGCGGCCTCGAGCTTGGCTCGGCGCTGCTCGACTGGGCCAGCACCCATGCAGCCGAGCAGGGTAAGGACTGGCTTCGCCTGGATGCATGGCGCGACAACACCGACCTCCAGGCGTACTACACCAACCGCGGATTCACCCACGTGCGCAGTGTCGACGTGGCCAGCCGGGGCAGTGGCGCCCTCTTCCAGCGAGTGGCTGGCTACACCCGGAACGTTGGGCCGAAGTTGGCGGAGGAACGCGCTCACGATCACTCCTAGAATCGAGCCGATGACTGATGGTTCGGTTCTAGTCCTGCATGACCAACCGCTTCCAGATCTGAAATGTGGCCAGGCGAGCTGGCCACATGGGCCACAGCCTTGGGGGGCAAATGGGCCAGCGAGCACGAGAGTTGACGCCTGACGCATCGCCGCTGCACCGGTGGGGGTACGAGCTGCGTCAGCTGCGTGAGGGCCGTGGTCTGTCGCTGCGCGGCCTCGCTGTCGCCACGCTGATCGACCACAGCCACCTGGGCCGATTCGAGCGGGCCGAGCGGATGCCGGACCGCGCTCAGGTCGTCCGGCTGGATTCGGCTCTGGACGCCTGCGGATCGCTGGTCCGTGCGTGGGACCACGTCGGCGGCCGCCCCGGCGTTGTGGCCAGTTCCGTGGCCCATGTGGCCAAAACATCGGCAGCTCTGGCCCTGACCATCCCTCAGCAGGCAGCGTCTGACGCGGGGATGTCCGTCCCCTGTCGGCTCCAAGACGGAAGTGTGGTCTGGGTGGATCTCGATCGACGCTCATTGTTGCGCAGCGGGGTAGGGCTCGGGGTGGCGGCCGCGATGGGTGTGGGGGTGCCGGCTGCTGCTGCTGCTGACCAGAGTGCTGTGGCGGCGCTGGCCAGGCGGGCTCGGACGGCTTCCGCGTACGGTTCGACGCCGGTGGAACATCTTCGGCGTACCCGTCGGCTGCTGATCGAGAGCGACAACGTGCTCGGGGCAGGCCGGGTGATTCCGACGGTCCTGGAGCACATCAGCGTGATCCAGGAGCTGCGCCGGGAGGCGCAGGGGTCGGACCGGGCCGACCTGATGGAGCTGCAGATCCGGTACGGCGAACTGGCCTCATGGCTGTACCAGGACCTAGGGAACGACCAGAAGGCCCAGTTCTGGCTGGACCGAGCCCTGCAGTGGTCCCACACCGCTGGCGACGGGGAACTGACGTCATACGTGATGGCCCGCAAGGCCCAACTGGCCACAGATATGGGCGACTTGGACGACGTGGTGGACCTCGCCGAGGCTGCTCAGCGCCTGGCCCGGCCGCGCAGCCGGCTGGCTGCCGTCGCGAGGACGTACCAGGCGTACGGGCACGCTCTGCGGGGTGAGGCACTGGACAGCGAGCGGGTCCTCGACCAGGTCCGGCAGACTCTCGAGGTCGCGGCCGCCGATCCCAGCCGGTGGGGTTCATGGCTGAACCCGGCGTATGTCGAGGTCTACCGCGCGCAGAGCCTCCAAGCCCTCAAGCGGCACGACCAGGCCGCTGATGCGTACGCCGGTGCGCTGCGGATGCTCCCGGACGGCTACCACCGTGACCGGGGCGTCTACCTTGCGCGGCAGGCCGTTGCCCTCGCCGGAGCCGGATCTCCCGAGCAGGCCGCAACGGTCGGACTGCACGCCCTGGCGGTCGTCGGCGACACCGGCTCCGGGCGGATCGTGAACGAGCTGGTCCGGTTGGACGGCTCGCTCGCCGCCTGGGGCGGCGTCCCGGAGGTGGCTGACTTCCGTGCTGACTTCAACGCAACTCTTCTTCACCAGACTCGATCGGAAGGCTGAAATGACCACCCGCCCGTACGTGCTGCTGTCCGCCGCCACATCGGTCGACGGCTACCTGGACGACGCCAGCGCCGACCGGCTGCTGCTCTCCAACGCCGAGGACTTCGACCGGGTCGACCAGGTGCGCGCCGAGTCCGACGCGATCCTGATCGGCGCCACCACCATGCGCAAGGACAACCCGCGCCTGCTGGTCAACTCGCCCGAGCGCCGCGCGAAGCGGGTCGCGGACGGTAAGCCGGAGTACCCGTTGAAGGTGACCGTCACCGCCACCGGCAACCTCGACGCCGACCTGAAATTCTGGCATCACGGGGGCGCGAAGTTGGTGTTCACCGTGGACAGTGCAGTCGAGAAGGTGGAGTCGACCCTGGCCGGCCTGGCTGACGTGGTGAGCACCGGCCCGGACCTCGACTGGGGCACGGTCCTCGATGAACTCGGCCGGCGCGGCATCGGCCAGCTGATGGTCGAGGGCGGCGGCACGATCCACACCCAACTCGTCGCGCAGGACCTGGCAGACGAGATCCACCTCGCGGTCGCCCCGCTGCTGGTCGGCCAGCCGGCCGCCCCGCGCTTCCTCGGCACCGCGGACTACCCCGGCGGCACCACCGCCCGAATGCAGCTGCTGGAGGCCCGGACCGTCGGCGACGTCGTGCTGCTCCGCTACGCCCCGAAATCCCGCACCGCCTGAGCGCTCTCTGGCTCAGCGTCAGGCGAGAAGGCTGTCCACAGGGCGGGCCCGTCACTATCTACTGGAGAGCAAGGGGAGGTGCCGTTATGTCCGGTCGCCAGACTGTCACCACGTCAGATCGACACGGTGACAGCGCCGCTACTCCCCGCGTTGTCCACAGGGGTAGGGTGGCCTCGACAGTGATCCAAAATGCACTTCGCCGTCCGGCCCCGAGGGGCCGGACGGCGGTCAGGTGGATCGGCGCCCCCTGGCAGGGGCCCGTCCCGGTCAACCACGGATTGGGTGGTGACGTGATGCAGGGTACCCGCAATGGCGCCCCCACATACGTACGGCACCCCGCCGTGGAGTCGACCGAGGATTCTCGGGTCTCACTCCGGCGGGGTGCCGTCGTCGTCTGTGCGGCCGGCCCCGGCGGCCCCCTCGGTGGGGGTGTCCCGTGACCTAGTCCGCCCTGGCAGGCCTGGCCCGTTTCCAGGTCTAGCCCTGCCGGGCCGCCTCCCGGGATTTCCACCCCGGATCACAGCGGCCCACTTGCTCTACCTCTACCTCGTTCGCGGGCTTCCACACCGTTGAACGAGTTGCTGGGGGATCGGGTCCAACCGACCACCAGCGGCACTACTGGTTCTCAGCAGAACCAACCAGCTTGACCGGCCCCTTTTCCAGGGCCCGCAGTACCGAAGTACCTCCCGCAGCACCCGACAGCCCCGGCAAGGGCTGGCGGAACCGAGTTCTGCAGTCGGGGCCTTTCCACGGGCCTCGGCTGCACAACGCCCAGAACACCCAGCAGAGCTGAGAGACCTGGAGGTAGCCGATTGGTTTTCGCCCCCACGAGGGGGGCCTTTGTCAAGCGCCCCGAGGGGCACTTCCCGGCATCCCGAGGGGTGCCGCACGCCCGTACCCATGTAGCAGCAGGGAGCTTTGTCATTTTGCAGCAGGTCAGCACCCCTTTCCAGTCTCGCCGTGGTGGGCCTGTCGATCATGGTGTCCCCGGTTTGAGCTCGCCCGTAGATTCCGCAGGGCGGGAAGTTGCCCCGTCCCCCGCTCCTGCCATGGGATTCGTCGAGGGACGGGTTGGCGGACCGGTTGTCGGAACGGCCTCCGCCGCCTCCGGCATTGTGACGGACATCACACGTTCGGGTGACGGTGTCGACCCTGTTGAAGAGGGCCTGTCGGGTGTAGTTCCGGCCGCACTGCTGGTTCCTGGCCAGCGCCGGGAGTCGGCCGACGCTGCCGCTCAGGTCCCTGCAGAGCGGGTCGCGTGGGTGCCGCAGGATCACCAGTTGCTGTCCGGGACGGCCGGGCGGGTCGCGCTGGACGGCTACTCCTGGCTGCAGGCGGTGCACTGGGTGCACGGCGCCGGCCTCTACGTCCCTCCGCCCAACCGCCCGAACTTCTGCGAGACGACCATCAAGCTGGCCGAGGTGCTGTCGAAGCTGACACCGTGCCGGCCGTCGATCGCGCACCTGATGCGGGAGCTGAAGTGCTCCCGGCGGACCGTGCAGTACCACCGGGACATCCTCCAGACGACCGGCCTCCTGGCCTGGCGCTCGGTCGGGACCCGGCTGCCGATGCTGCCCGGTCAGAAGCGCGTGACCTGCCTGGCGTCGGAGTACGAGCGTCTCATCCCCCTCTCCTACGACGAGGCGCTCGGCATCCGCACCATGGGTGAGGGCGTGGAGCGGCGGATGACGGGGATCTCGCAGGAGGGCCGGTCGGTCATCGCGGCGCTGGGGAAGAAGGCGGCACGGAGGGTGCGCCGTACTCGTCGCACCCGTCGTCACAGGAGTGCCGGGCAGTCCATCGAGATGCCTCGTTGCACCCCAATGGAGGGTGGTACCACCCAACTGGTGAGCTCTACCTCGGAGGTTGATTCAAAAGCTACGGGCGCGGCCCGTGACACGAATTCGATCACCAGGAAGCAGCGGGTGGCGAAGCCCGCGAAGGCAGCCGGGCAGGGCCGCCGGACGGTGCTCGGCCAGCTCGTCACCGCAGCGATGATGGCGGCCGGCGACAGGCTGGCGAAGACCGCGTACCGGCGGGTGCCCTGGGTGCGTCAGGCCTCCCACGACCAGCTGCGGTGGGTCCTGAATGACCTGGCCAGCCGGGGCTGGAACGAGCAGCGGGCCGTGGCGTGGTTGGGCGAGATCGCCGGCCAGTACGGTGCCGGCCTGCTGTGGCGCCCGGAGCGGCCGCACGCGCTGATCGCCCACGCCCTGCGCCAGGAGGCCGACCAGGCTTCCCACGAGCAGCAGTTGGCGAGCGAGGCGGCAGCCCGGATCGAGGCCTCGGCGAACACCGAGATGCGCGAGTACGGGCACCTGACCGAGCTGTTCGACCTGATGCCGGACCCTGCCGACGGCCAGACGGTGGCCCCGGCCGGGACCAGCATCGGGCAGGCATGCTTCTACCCGCAGGCCGCAGCCGCCGTGATGGAAGCCGACCTCGACGCGGCGTTCGACCGCTACGGCACCGAGCTGGTCGCGCGGTTCGCGTACCTCGAAGCCAGCCCGCACGTCCAGCTCGGAGGGCGGGGCCGATGACCGACATCCTGACCACAACCCCCGGCCTCGACGACCAGGACGACGACCGCCTCGCCGCGCCGGAGGACCGCGAGGAGCCGCAGATGAGCGGCGCCGACCTGGCCCGCATGGTCCTCAACGCGGCCCGCCGCACCGCCCGGACGGCAGGCCACGCCCCGGCCAAGCCCAAGAAACCCACCCTGCGGGACATCGCCCGGCAAGGCCTGGACGCCCGCGAGCCGGCGGGCCTGGCCGCCGTCGTCCCGGCGATGACCGACGCCCACGGCTGGGCACTCGGCACCGCCCGGGGCAGCATCCGCGACCGCTGGCAGAGCATCGTGGGCACCGAGAACTCCCAGCACTGGGCCCCCGCCGGATTCGACCCCGACACCCGCACCCTGCGCGTCCTCGCCGACACCCCCGCCTGGGCCACCAAGCTGCGCCTGACCACCCGCCAGGTCCTCGCCGACCTCGACAAGCACCTGCCGCCCGGCAGCGTGAAGGCCATCGACATCCGCATCGGCCACCACCAGGTGGGCCCCGACGACGACGATGACCGCCGGCGCACCCCGACCCCGACCGCTCCCGACGACGACCGGCCCCACCCCCTCGCCAGCAGCACCACCTACCAGCAGCTCCGCCAGCAGATGCGCGAACAGGTCCTCGCCCGCGAGGCCGCCCAGGAGGAGGAACGCGCCCGGAAGGAGGAGATCCTCCGCCAGCACTACGGCTGGCTGCGCGAACCCGAGGACGCCCACCGCCCGGCCTCCGACGGCCTGGCCGCGGAGCACGCGGCGGCCCACGCCCGCCGCCTGCGCGCATCCCACAACGCTGCCCTCGCCACCGCCCGTGCGGCCCGAGCCGGAGCCATTCCCCTGCCCCGCCCCGCCACCGCAGCTTCCACGACCAGCCGCAGCAGTGCCGCGTGACCCGGACCGCTTCGCAGACCACCCCCGCACCGCTACCGTCGAACCTGCGGCCCGCCAACCCTGCGACCGCCACCATGAAGGAGGCCCAGGTGACCACCCAGCCCGACCACCAGAGCCCGGCACCGGCCCGGCCGGCCACCCTGCACGAACTGCGCACCGCACTCTCCCGCTACGGCCTGCCCGGCGACCGCGAGCAGTTCGAACAGGACCTGGCCGCCGCCCTCGACTCCTCCCCGATCGGCGACCTGGCCGCCATGGCCGAGGTGATCGCCACCTTCCGCCACCGCCTGGTCCTACGCACGAGTCCCGAGGCCATGGCCTCCCTCGCCACGCCGATCGGCAGGCAGAAGTGGAACAAGGCCGACGACGTCTTCACCCGGCTCCGCGTGGCCGGCAGCGACCGGTGACCGACGACCAGCAGCCGGCGCCGCTGCACGTCCGCCCTGATCGGTGGTCTGGCCGGCGAGGGACCATCCCCGCGGGCGCGGGGAGCAGCGGCGGGACTCGGCGTCCCTGAAGGAACCGAGGGGACCATCCCCGCGGGCGGGGAGCAGATGGAAGAGGCCGCAGCGATGAAGGCCGCGTTCGGACCATCCCCGCGGGCGCGGGGAGCAGGGGCCTGCGGGCAAAGGTGGGGGCTTCGGAGTGGGACCATCCCCGCGGGCGCGGGGAGCAGGCCACCGTGGCCGAGCAGTTCCGCCTGTCATGGGGACCATCCCCGCAGGCGCGGGGAGCAGCAGCTCGCGCGGTTCTTCAGTCGGCGGACCTTCGGAACATCCCCGCGAGCGCGGGGAGCAGGCCATCACCCTTCAGCGCACCGAGGCCCAGAAGGGGCCATCCCCGCAGGCGCGGGGAGCAGGACGAGGCCGCCTACCCCGACCTCGTCCAGGCGGGACCATCCCCGCGGGCGCGGGGAGCAGCGGCAGTCCCGGCTGGAGGGGCTGCTGCGGGCGGGACCATCCCCGCAGGCGCGGGGATGCAGATCCTCAGCGAGGCCGGCGCCGGCTACCGCAAGGGACCATCCCCGCGACGGCGGGGAGCAGGCCTTCCTGGTGGAGGTGGCCGGCCGGGCTGGAGGACCATCCCCGCAAACGCGGGGAGTAGGCCGTGCTCCCCACCCTCACGGCCTACTATCAGGGACCATCCCCGCGAGTGCGGGGAGCAGCACTCCCTCACCCACGTGCGGGAGCGGCCCCGGGGACCATCCCCGCGAGCGTGGGGAGCAGTTCGGGGGTCAGAAATTTCTGACCCCCCGGTGGGCCATCCCCGCAGGCGCGGGGAGCAGGCGACGTGCATCCGGAGCCAACTGTCCTTGCGGGGACCATCCCCGCGGACGCGGGGAGCAGAGTGTCGCCTGGCGGGGGTACAGGTCGGGGCGGGGACCATCCCCGCGGACGCGGGGAGCAGTGAGGGGAAGAAGGCATACCAGTTGCCTTGGCGGGGCCATCCCCGCGGACGCGGGGAGCAGGTGTCGATGGTGAACTCTGGGGCGGCGTCCATGGGACCATCCCCGCGGACGCGGGGAGCAGGTCGCCGCGACCACTTTGGACGCCATGCCGATGGGACCATCCCCGCGGGTGCGGGGAGCAGCTTACCCACCGGGCGGGGCAGTCGCCGGACAGGGGACCATCCCCGCGGGCGCGGGGAGCAGCTTCAACGCCTACAGGACGAGGCGGCCGTGCAGGGACCATCCCCGCGGGCGCGGGGAGCAGCCCGTTCATTCTCGAATGTAAGGACGTCAAGAGGGACCATCCCCGCGGGCGCGGGGAGCAGTCACTGCCGTGCCCCGGCCCGTTGGGGTTGCCCGGGACCATCCCCGCGGGCGCGGGGAGCAGGAGCTGCTTCCGGATGCGGCGCAGCTCGTCGCGGGACCATCCCTGCAGGCGCGGGGAGCAGGTCTTCCCCGACCCGGCGCACACCACCTGGACGGAACCATCCCCGCAAGCGCGGGGAGCAGGCGCACCGCGAGACCGCGACCGAGCTCGCCGTGGGACCATCCCCGCGGGCGCGAGGAGCAGCCGTCACCGGTGACGTTGAACAGGTCGTCCCAGGGGCCATCCCCGCAAGCGCGGGGAACAGGCGAGCATCCGCCCGAACAGGTTGATCACGCCGGGACCATCCCCGCGGGCGCGGGGAGCAGCCGGTCCGGGGGATCCACGTCCTCACGACGGCGGGACCATCCCCGCGAGTGCGAGGAGCAGCTGGCGGGGCGGAAGAAGGGGATGTTGTCGTCGGGACCATCCCTGCGGGCGCGGGGAGCAGTGCTTCTTCTCTGGCGCGGCCGCCGGCTTCTTTGGACCATCCCCGCGTCCGCAGGGCGCTGAGGATTTCTTTACCGAGTACTAGGTTCTGTCCGGCGGATCATGTGATCGCCTCGCGTGGCCCATTGTGTTGGTCGTGGGGCGGGGCGATCTGACGAACGACGAGTGGGTACAAC
>NZ_JBHUWW010000196.1:0-11388 GCF_042669755.1 Kitasatospora sp. NPDC057223
CGCCAGGCCCTGCCCGGCGAGAGCCGGGCACCGGTTCTCGGGCCGGCCGTCCGACCGGGCGGCCGGCCTCCGACAGACTGGGAGTCCCCGCCTTGGCCGCACCCGACCCACGCCGCCCCGCCGTCATCGTCGACCCGTTCTCCTCCGGCGGGATGTACGCGCCGGCCTTCGCCGCGGCGGGCGTGCCCGTGGTCGCGGTCACCTCCTACCCCGAGGTACCCGCCGCGTACGCGGACTCGTTCCGCCCCGCGGACTTCACCCACGTCCTCGGCTTCGACGGCGACGTGGAGCGCCTCGTCGCCCAACTGCGCCCGCTCGCCCCGAGGTGCGTCCTGCCCGGAGCGGAGAGCGGCGTCGAACTCGCCGACCGGCTCACCGAGCGGCTGCACCCCGAGACCGTCAACACCCCCGCACTGGCCGCCGCCCGCCGGGACAAGGGCGCGATGGCCCTCGCCGTCCGCGCCGCCGGGCTGCCCGGCATCCGGCAGATCTGCACCGACGACCGCGCCGAGGTCGAGAACTGGCTCACCGCCGAACGGCTCACCGGCCGCGACCTGGTCGTCAAACCACCGAAGAGCGGCAGCACCGACGGCGTCACCCGGGTGCCCGCCGGCCAGGACTGGCGGGTCCCGTTCGACGCGCAGCTCGGCCGCACCAACCAGTGGCGCAACCTCAACGACCGGATGGTCGTGCAGGAGTACGCCCTCGGCACCGAGTACGTGGTGGACACCTTCAGCCACGGCGGCCGGCACACCGTCGCCGACGTCTGCCGGTACGGGAAGATCGACAACGGCGAGCAGATGGCCGTCTACGAGAGCCTGAGCTGGGTCGCTCCCACCGACCCGGCCGTGCCCGTCCTCACCGCGTACGCCGAGGCGGTGCTCGACGCCGTCGGCTTCCGCTACGGCGCGGCGCACATCGAGGTGATGCTCACCCCCGAGGGCCCGCGCCTGGTCGAGGTCAACTCCCGCCCGCACGGCGGCGGCCACCCCGACTTCTGCCGGACGGCCACCGGTGACAGCCAACTCCACCGTGCGGTGCGCTGGTTCACCGAGGGCGGCAGCATCCCGAAGGGCTACCGGCTGCTCCGCGAGATGACGGTGCTCTTCCTGATCGCCCGCAGTTCCGGCACCATCCGCAACGCCGCCGCCCTCGCCGGGGTCGAACAGCTGGCCTCGCACCACCGCTCCGCCGTCAAGCTCAAGGACGGCGACCCAGTGCGCGCCACCCGGGACTTGCTGGACACCCTGCAACTGGGCTTCGTGGTGCTGGCCCACGAGGACGCGCAGCAGATCCGCGAGGACATCGCCGCCGTCCGCAGGATGGAGGGCGAACTCGTCATCGAGGCAGTCGATCCGGCCGGTCCGGCCGGTCCGGCCGATCCGGGCGCCTCGGCGGCGTCGGCGGCGTCGGCTGCACAGGACGGACAGGACCGACCGGACGGACCGGACGGCGCAGGGCAGGGGTGAGCGCCGCGGTCCTCGCCGCCGCGTGTTCCGCCGCCTACCTCGGCAGCTGCGCGGCGGTGATCGCCACGCCGGGCCCCGACGCGGTACTGGTGACCGGCCTGGTCCGCCGCCACCGCCGCCGGGGCCCGGCGCTGGCCGCCGCTGCGGGCATGATCACGGCCGGCGCCGGGCACGCGGCGCTCGCCGTCACCGGCGTCGCGGCGCTGCTGAGCGCACTGCCCGCCGTCCTCACCGGCCTCCGGGTGGCCGGCGCGGCACTGCTGCTCTGGTGGGGGCTGCGCGCGGTGCACGGGGCGTGGGCCGCCCGGGGCGCGGCGGGCAGCCAGGGTGAGGCGGGGACGGGGGAGAGCGGCGCCTTCGGGCGCAGCTTCCTGCTCGGGTTCGCCTCCACCGGCACCAACCCCAAGGTCGGGCTGTTCCTGCTGGCCTTCCTGCCCCAGTTCGTACCGGCCGGCGCCGCACCCGGCCCGGCCATGGCGCTGCTCGCCGCCGTCTACCTGTCGATGGGAGCGCTGTGGCTGCTCGTGCTGACCGAGAGCGCCCACCGGCTCGGCCGGTGGCTGGCACGGCGCAGGCCGGCAGCCGCCCACGGGCGGGCCGCCCGCGTGCCGGACGCCGTCGTCGGCCTGGTCTTCGTCGCGCTGGCGGCCCGGCTGCTGATCGCCCCGTAGCCGCCTCAGCCGCCCTCCAGCGCGAGCAGCCGCCGCTTCGCCTCGGTGCCGCCCGCGTACCCCGTCAGCGAACCGTTGGCGCCGACCACCCGGTGGCACGGGACGACCACGCACAGCGGGTTGGCGCCGAGCCGGGCCCCGACCGCCCGCGCGGCCGTCGGCCGGCCCATCGCCCGGGCCAGCTCGCCGTAGGTCGCCGTCCGGCCGTAGCCGACCGTGTCCAGCGCGGCCAGTACCTGGCGGCCGAACGCGGTGGCCAGCCGCAGGTCCAGCGGCAGTGTGAACTCCCGCAGTTCACCGGCCAGATAGCCGTCGAGCTGCTGCACCGCCGCAGTCAGCAGGGGATGCCCGGACATCTGGGACGGAGCCGCCAGCCCGGCCCGCCACAACCCGTCCGTCGAGGCGGGTACGAAGGCGCAGTGCACGAGGTGCTGGTCGGTTGTGACCAGCTCCAGGGCACCGATGCCGGTGCGGTGGGTGGTGCGGAACGTGTCGATCATCGGAATCTCTCTCCCAGGACGAGCGGGAAGTTGAAGGGGCTGAAGGGGCTCCAGGGACCAGGGGGACTGGAGGGACTGGAGCGGACGCAGCAGGTCGGACGGCAGGACGGCAGGACGGCAGGACGGCGGACGACCGGGCCTCAGACCGCCACCGGGCGGCAGCTCAGGCAGGCCCGGAATCCCGCCGCCCCGGCCTGGTCCGCGGACGCGAACGGCACCTGGTGCCGCTCGGTGATCCGGCGCGCGTGCGCACACGTCGGGTAGCAGAAGATTCGGGTGGTGCCGCTGCCCAGGAACCGGGCACCGGACCGGGCGAAGCGGTCGACCCGCTCCTCGTCGATCCCCTCCCGGTCGCGCAGCAGCTCCGCGAAGCCGTCCGGCATCCCGACGTCCGCCGGCGTGCCGTCCGGCAGGCTCAACCGGTGCGTCGGCACGAGCGCCGGAGCCGGATTGGCCCGGGCCGCGCTCAGCGCCTCCTCCGCCGACAGCACCCCGCCGACCTCCCGGACCAGCCAGGCAGCCGGCCGCAACTGCCCGAACGGGATCGCCCGGACGGCCTCCAGGACGGCCCGCTGCTCCGGCGTCACCGGGCCGAACTCGTACCGCAGCAGCTTGTCCCGGCCCGTCCGCAACGCGCCCACCAACCCGGGCGGCGGCTTGACCACCGGCAGCACGGAACGGCCCGTCCTCGCCCGGTACGCCGCCTCGAAACCCTCCGCTCCGGTGTACCAGGCCACTGCCGCCGAACCCGTCACCGCACCGCGACCGTGCGCCACGTACAGCTCGCCGACCGGGCTCTCCATCCGCACATAGCGGTCGTACCGGTGGGCCGGCACGCCCGCCCGCTCCAGGATCGTCGCGGCGAACCCGGCCGGCGCGGGCTCCCACAGCTCCGCCAGCCCGCCGGCCAGCTCGTCCGCCGGCCCGTCCCCGTGCTCGTCCGCAGCGTGCGGTGAGCCGTTCACCCGTCCGGCGTCGTTCCGTTCGTTCATCCCGTCACCTCCTTGCTGTGCAGCCCCTCGCCCCGCCCGGGCCCGGGCCCGGAGCCCGTCGCCGGCCGCCGGAACGCCGCCAGGTCCCCGGCGAGCAGCGGAGCCGAGCGTAAGGCCGCCAGTCCGCGCGACACCTGGGCCTTCACCGTGCCCACCGGGGAGTCCAGCGCCAGCGCCACCTCCTGGTAGCTCAGCTCCCCGACGTGCCGGAGCACCACCGGCAGCCGGTGGTGCTCCGGCAGCGCGGCCAGTGCCGAGACCAGCCGGTCGCGCTGCGCCCCGTCGATCGCCTTCTGCTCCGGCCCCGGCGCGCGGTCCGGGAACTCCATCTCGGTCGACTGCACGCCGTCGGCCGTGGCCGGCCGCCGGGTCGCCGTGCGGACGTGGTTGCGCCACACGTTGGCCGCGATGGTCAGCAGCCACGCCCTGGGCTGCAGCTCGCGACGCCGCTCGGGCGAGTAGTCGCGCAGCGCGGTGTACGCCCGCAGGAAGGTGTCCTGCCCCAGGTCGTCGGCCTCCCGGGCGGAGCCGGACAACCGCAGCAGCACCGAGCGGACGGCGGCGGCCTGGGTCCGGACGAGTTCGGTGAATCCGTCGTCCAGGTCGGTCGCCAGCAGCTCGGTGAGCGGAAGGGTCATCTCATCCATCACCTACCTCAACACCGTCGGGGCCGAACGGGTTGCAGTGCCTGGGCCGTGACCGGGAGCTGGACCTGGACCGCGGCCCGGACAACGCCGAGCCTAACGCCGCCCGGCAGCCGGGGCCCGGCTGGGAGAAAGCCCGGCCCGGGACGGGCGGGAGCGGAACGGGCGGGAACGGGCGGGAACGGGCGGGAGGCCGGGGCGTGCTGCCCCGGCCTCCCGTGTGCGGCGTGCGCGATCCTCGTGCTCAGCCCTTGCGGGCGACCCCGCCGTACATGCTGACCCGCTCCGAGCCCGCGGCGGGCTCCCCCTCCGGACGCCAGAGCGGCACGGTGACGACGCCCGGCTCCAGCGGCTCCAGACCGTCGAAGAACTGCCGGACGGCCTCGCGCGAACGCCCGACCAGCGGCGCCGTCGCCTTGGTGTAGACACCGGTGACGCGGTCGCGGATCTCGGCGGGGATGAAGTCGGCCGTCCCGTGCGACAGGATCAGGTAGCTGCCCGGGGCGAGCGCCGCCAGCAGCTCCCGGACGATCCCGTACGGCTCGTCCTCCTCCGGGATGAAGTGCAGCACCGCCGCGAGCACCAGGGCCACCGGACGGTCGAAGTCCAGGAGCTCCTTCACCTGGGCGGCCGCCAGGATCCCGGCCGGATCGCGCAGGTCCGCCTGCAGCACGTCCGTGCGGCCCCGGCCCATGCCGGCCATCAGGGCGCGGGCGTGGGTCAGTACGATCGGGTCGTTGTCGACGTACACCACCCGGGCCTGCGGATCGACCTGCTGGGCGATCTCGTGGGTGTTGCCGGCGGTCGGGATGCCGGTGCCGATGTCCAGGAACTGGTCGATGCCCTGCTCGGCGACGTGCCGCACGGCCCGCTGCAGGAAGCCCCGGTTGGCCCGGGCGGTCGAGCGGAACTCCGGGTTCGCCGACAGGGCCCGCTCGGCGGCCTCGCGGTCGGCCGGGAAGTTGTCCTTCCCACCGAGGTAGTAGTCGTACATCCGCGCGGGGTGCGGCACGTCGGGCCGCAGATCCGCGGAGGGTGCGGCCTCCGGTTGCCGGCTGCTGATCTGCTCCACCAGGACCTCCGCCTGCTGATCATCCGTTGATCGTTCCGCGCACAGCCTAGGGGTTCGAACGCCCGCCCGGTGACCCGGTGTCAGAGTGTGGTCGGGCGAATCGCGCTGGCCGCCGCCCGGCCCGCAACCGGCCGGCGGGCCCGGACGTCCCTCAAGGCGGGGCGGCCCGGATTCGGGACGCGCAGCGGAGGGCAAAGGAACAGCATGGGCATCGTCGCGTGGATCGTACTGGGGCTCCTGGCCGGGGCCATCGCCAAGTTCCTGCTGCCGGGGCGCGACCCCGGCGGCCTGGTCGTCACCACTCTCATCGGCGTCGCCGGCTCCTTCGTCGGCGGCTGGATCTCTTCCCGGGTGTTCGACCGGCCCGTGTCGGCGCACTTCTTCGACCTGGCCACCTGGGGTTCGGCCGTCGGCGGGGCCCTGGTGCTGCTGATCGCCTACCGGATCTTCTTCGGCAACTCCCGCAGCTGACCGGCCCCGCCGCGTCCTCAGGCCCCGCCGCTCCTTCAGGCCCCGGCCGCGACCCAGTCCGGCAGCGGCTCACGGGCGGTCCACCAGGCTGCGGGCACGCCGTCGAGGCCCGTCCGGGCGGCGACCACGCCGGCCGCGATGGCGCAGGTGGTGTCCATGTCGCCCCACCCGCCCAGGGTGTGCCAGACGGCGTCCGGCAGTGAGTCCAACTGCCCTGCGGCGGCCCAGAGGGCGAACGGCACGGTGTCCTGGGCGGAGATCTGCCGCCCCGAACCGAGCACCGCCGCGGCATGCCGGACGCTCGCCGTGCCGGGCAGTCGCGCGGCGACCCGCAGGCCGGACCGCACATCGCTGTCCGGCAGCCGGCCCGCCACCTCCGCCAGCAACTCCGCCCGCCCGGGCGCCGCGCCGCCGCGGCTGCGCGCGGCGAACGCGGCCGCCAGTGCGACCGCTACCGCCCCGGCGGCCGCCTCCGGGTTGAAGTGCGTGGTGACCGCCTGCAGTTCGGCCTGCTCCTGGACCGCGTCCAGGTCGTCGGCGAACCAGGCGCCGAGCGGGGCGACCCGCATCGCCGCGCCGTTGCCGTGCGAGCCCTGCCCGCCGAACATCCCCGAGGTGACGGCCCGCCAGTCGGCCCCGTCGTCGATCGCCCGGAGCACCTGGTACATCGACGGCCCGTACTTGCGGCCGTAGTCGCGGGTGAACTCCGCCGCGAAGCCGCGCGCCAACTCGTCCTGCCGGACTTCGCCGTGGGACACCAGGTGCCGGACGAGAACCATTGCCATCGCGGTGTCGTCCGTCCAGTGCCACGGTGCCCGGCGCAGTACCCGGCCGGCCAGCGCGGCGGCGGCCTCGTCGGCGGGGACGGAGAACCACCGGTCCCCGAAGGCGTCGCCTAGGGCGAGACCCTGGAGGCTGTCGAGAGCGGTGACCGGCGCGCGCATGTTGTCCTCCGGGTGAGAATGACCGAGGGGCCAGTCTGCCCGGTGGGGTGCGGCCGTGACGACGGGTTTACCGGCGCGTGCTCCCGCAAGGGGCCGGGCCCGTCCGGGCCCTTGCGGCCGTGGTGCTCCTGGTGCCCGTGGTGGCCGTTGGGGCTGCGGACAGGCCCGGCACTGTCGCCCGAACCCGGTTTCAGTGCCTGCGCAACCCGTTGAGGAGCAAGGTCCAGAGACCCTCGAAGTCGGCCTCGGCCGTCGGACGGGACCACTCGCCGGCGTAGGCGGGGTCGTGGAAGTGCGCGGTGGCCTGGAACACCGCGCGGGCCGCCGTCTGCACATGGGTCGGGGTGAACGCGCCCTGGTCGATGCCGTCGTGGAGTATCTCCGCGATCTGCGCGGTGAGCGTCTCGACGTGCGCGACGACCGTGTCGCTGGACTCGCCGACCAGGGTCATGTAGGTGGCGAACAGCTCCGGGTCGTCCAGCGCCTTCTTCCGCTTCGCGGCGAACAGCGTCGCCAGCCAGCGGTGCAGTCGCTCGACGGCCGGCCCGGGCGACATGGTGATCGCGGAGAGCTGGTCGTGCGACTGGTCCAGCCAGCGCTGGGTGACCGACTCGCGCAGCGCGGCCTTGCTGGGGAAGTGGCGGTACACGCTGCCGTGACTGACCCCGAGCGCGCGGGCGATGTCCACCACGGTGGCCTTGGCCGGGCCGTACCGCCGCAGGACGTCCTCCGCCGCGCTCAGGATCTGCTCGGGGGTGAGTGCGTTGTCCGTGGTCACGGGAGGGTACGTCCTTACGGGTGGTACGGCGGCGCCGGCCGGGCGGCCGGCGCAGGAGTGCCTGCGCTGCCGGTCAGTGCTCGCTGTCGAGGTGGGCCATCTGTGCGGCAGCGTACCTGTCCCCGGCGGCGGACCCGGCGGGGACCGCGGCCTCGACGGCCGCCAGGTCGGCGGGGGTGAGCGTGACGTCCAGGGCGCCGAGGGCCTCGGTCAGCCGGTCCCTCCGGCGGGCACCGACCAGCGGGACGATGTCCTCGCCGCGGGAGGCGACCCAGGCGATGGCGACCTGGGCGACGCTGACGCCCTTGGCCTCGGCGATCGCCCGCAGGGCCTCCACCAGGCCCAGGTTGTGCGTCAGGTTGTCATCCTGGAAGCGCGGGCTGAAACCCCGGAAGTCCGTGCCCGCGACGTCGCGGGCCTGGTCCCAGTGGCCGCTGAGCAGACCGCGGGAGAGTACGCCGTAGGCGGTGACGCCGATGCCGAGCTCGCGCGCCGTGGGCAGGATCTCCGCCTCGATGGACCGGGACAGCAGCGAGTACTCGATCTGCAGGTCGCTGATCGGGTGCACGGCGGCGGCCCGGCGGAGGGTCTCGGCACCGACCTCGGAGAGGCCGATGTGGCGGACGTAGCCGGCCTTCACCAGGTCGGCGATCGCGCCGACGGTCTCCTCGACCGGGACGGCCGGGTCGAGACGGGCCGGGCGGTAGACGTCGATGTGGTCGGTGCGCAGCCGGCGCAAGGTGTACGCGAGCGCCGTCCTGGTGGCGGCCGGGCTCGCGTCGTAGCCGAGCCAGCTGCCGTCCGGGCCGCGCTGGGCACCGAACTTCACGCTGATCCGGACGGCGTCGCGGTCGCGCCCGCGCAGGGCGTCGTGGATGAGCAGCTCGTTGTGGCCCATGCCGTAGAAGTCGCCGGTGTCGAGCAGGGTGATGCCCGCGTCGAGCGCGGCGTGGATGGTGGCGATGCTCTCGGCCTCGTCGGCGGGGCCGTAGAGGTCGGACATGCCCATGCAGCCGAGGCCGATGGCGGAGGTGGTCGGGCCGGTGGTGCCGAGGGTGCGGGTGGGGAGGGAGTGGCTGGGGGTCGAGGGGGTGGCGGGGGTGGTCATGGAGGGCTCCGGGGGTGTGTGGGCGGTAGCTACTGTCAACTATGGAGTATCGGATGACAGATTTCAATATCTGTCATCCGATATCTGTCATCGCGTTGCTGTCACCTGATTCCCGTCATCGGTCATCGGTCACCTGACAGCCGTCAGCCGTCAGCCGTGCTCCTCGCCCCCGCCCCCGTCTCAGTCCTTCACCCGGCTCTGGTTCTCGTACGCCAGGTCGGTGTATTCCGGGTGCCGCAGCATCCAGGTCTTGATGAACGGGCAGGTCACCAGGACCGGCAGCCCACGCTCCCGAGCGTCGTCCAGGGCGGCGCGGGCCAGTGTGCCGCCGATGCCCTGCCCCTCGAAGGCCGGCTCGACCTCCGTGTGCGGGTAGACCACGAGCCGGTCGCTGCGGATGTACTCCGCGAAGCCCGCGAGGGCACCGTCCACCCGCGCCTCGAAGCGGTTGTGATCCGTGTTGTCGTTCACCGTGACAGTCATCCCGGGTTCCTCCTGGCTCGACGCGGAGCCGGGGCCGGCCCCGTGGCCATCATCGGTCCCCGCATCGGTGCGCGCATCGATCCCGCGCGGGGTCCGCGCGTACCGCTCCAGCGCACAACTCCCGCGTCGCCGCCCGCTCGCCGGGCCCCGATCTCGTACCAGGGGCTGACCTGCTGTCACCCATCCGGCGTGGATACGGTGCTCAGGGGCTGTCTGCGCTGCCGATTCGAGGTGCGCGGTCCATGGTGGAGGTGGGCGCGATCAGGCGACCGCGCTCGCGCGTCGGTCCAGGCCCGCGCGCCGAGCGCCTCCGGCCGATCGCCGGGCAGGCGCCCGAGGCGGGGCCCGGGGCCGGCGTGCTGGGAGCAGGGCCACCTCGCAGGAAACCGAACGGTTCTTCTAGGCTCACATCTCGGCTTCCCCTGCGGCGGTGCCGCCACTGCGCCGTCGCACCGAAGCCGCCGTCCACGGGGGCACCGGATCGGACCGGGGTCACCGGATCGAGCGAGGAGGACGCAATGTTGCCAGGCATGCTGCCCAGCCGTTCCACCGCACCCGGGTCGTGCGGGCCATCGAGGACAGTGAAGAAGGCGGGAGCAGGGGCCGGGGGGCAGGGCCCAGCGGGGTGCCGCGGGTGCCGCGAGGTGTCTGCGGCCGCCGGACGCCCGGCTCGGCCGTCGAGTACCGGCGGCGGCCGGGGAGGCGTCCGTTGAGCCCCCACGCCGTCGGTCCGGCCGTCGCGCTGGCCGTGCCGCTCGCGTTCGAGGTGCCCGCTCCTCCGGTTGCCGTCGCCCCCGCCGCCCCGGCCCCCGAGGCGGGACAGGAGGCTGCTCCGGTCACCGCCCCGGCCTCGGTCGAGCCGGAGTCCAAGGCGGGCGCAGCCACCAAGGCCGCCCCGACCACTGTCACGACCTCAGCCCCGACGACCGCCACCGCCACCGCCACCGCCACCGCCAGCGCCACCGCCACCGCCACCGCCACCGCCACCGCCAGCGCCACCGCGACCGCCGTGGCGGCCGCCACCGCAGCGCTCCCCGGCCTGCCGACTGCCCTCAGCTCACGGGCCCGGACGCTGGCGGGGGCGGTCCGGCGCCGCTGCGCCGACCTGGCCCGGATGGAATCGCCCAGCGGGGACGCGCCCCGGCTCGACGCGCTGGCCGAGGAGCTGGCGTCGGGCTTCAAGGCCACCGGCGCGCAGGTCCGGCGTGAACCGGGCCCGGCGGGTGACCACCTGGTACTGACCTGGCCGGGGGAGGACGAGACCCTGCCGCACCTGCTGGTGGTCGGCCACCACGACACGGTCTGGCCGGTCGGTACGCTCGCCGACTGGCCGGTGGCCGAGCAGGACGGGCTGCTCAGCGGTCCCGGTGTGCTCGACATGAAGGCGGGCCTGGCCCTGCTGGAGGGCGCCTTCGCCCTGCTCGCCGACCTCGGCCGCCGTCCGCACCGGCCGGTGCGGCTGATCGTGGTGGCCGACGAGGAGATAGGCAGTCCGGACGGCAGGCGCCTGGTGGAGCGTCAACTACCGGGGGCAGCAGCCGTACTGGGGTTGGAGCCGCCGCATCCGGACGGCCGGCTCAAGACGGCCCGGCGGGGCAGTACCCGGGTGCTGCTGACCGTCACCGGCCGCGAGGCCCATGCCGGGAACGACGCGGCCAACGGCGTCTCGGCCGTCGACGAGCTGGTGGACCAGCTGGTCGCCGTGCGCGGGCTGGCCTGCCAGCCGGGTACCGAACTCAACACCGGCCGGATCAGTGGCGGTACGCGGGCCAACGTGATCGCGGGCCGGGCGGAGGCCGAGCTCGGGCTCCGCTTCGCCACGCCGGAGGCGCAGCGCCGGACGCTCGACCACCTGGCCCACCTGACGGCGCTGCGCCCGGGCGCCCGGGTGCGGGCGGAGGTCCTGTCCAGCCGTCCGGCATGGCCGGAGCGGTCGGGCAATCCGCTGCTGCGCCATGTCCGTTCGCTGGCTGCGGCGCTCGGTCAGCAGGTGGACGGCGCTCCGGCGGGCGGCGCGGGTGACACCAACCTCGCGGGTGCGCGCGGCCTGCCGACGCTGGACGGCCTCGGCGCGGTCGGAGCCGGCCCGCACGCGCGGCACGAGCACATCCGGGTGGATCAGCTGGCTCCCCGGATCGCCCTGCTGGCGGCGCTGCTCGCCGTCCCGCTGCCGCGACTGCGGGATCGTCCCACGCCGTAATGTGCGGTCGGGCGGGTCCTGCCCGGGGGTGGTCCCGCTGTCCGGAGGCTCGATGC
>NZ_JBHUWW010000197.1:0-11312 GCF_042669755.1 Kitasatospora sp. NPDC057223
CTCCCAGGGCCACCGCGATCCCGCTCTGGCTGCGCAGCCTCCCGGCGTCGAGGCCCCTCGCGGTTCAGGCCTAGTACGCCGGCTTGTGCGGCTCGATCTGGCTGATCCAGCCGAGGATGCCGCCACCGAGGTGGACGGAGTCGGCGAAGCCCGCGGACTTCAGCACCGCCAGCACCTCGGCCGAGCGGACGCCCGACTTGCAGTGCAGCACGATCTTCTTGTCCTGCGGGAGCGTCTCCAGGGCGTTGCCCATGAGGAACTCGTTCTTCGGGATCAGCACGGCGCCGGGGATGCTGACGATCTCGTACTCGCCGGGCTCGCGGACGTCGATCAGGAGGATGTCCTCCTTGTCGTCCTGCCACTGCTTGAGCTGCTTCGAGGTGATCGTCGAGCCGGCCGCGGCGGCCTGCGCCTCGTCGGAGACGACGCCGCAGAAGGCCTCGTAGTCGATCAGCTCGGTGACGGTGGGGTTCTCGCCGCAGAGCGCGCAGTCCGGGTCGCGACGGATCTTGACCTGGCGGTAGTTCATCTCCAGGGCGTCGTAGATCATCAGCCGGCCGACCAGCGGCTCGCCGACACCGGCCAGCAGCTTGATCGCCTCGGTGACCTGGATCGAGCCGATGGACGCGCAGAGCACGCCCAGCACGCCGCCCTCGGAGCAGGACGGGACCATGCCGGCCGGCGGCGCCTCGGGGTAGAGGCAGCGGTAGCAGGGGCCGTGCTCGGCCCAGAACACGCTGGCCTGGCCGTCGAAGCGGTAGATCGAGCCCCACACGTACGGCTTGCCGAGCAGCACCGCGGCGTCGTTCACCAGGTACCGGGTGGCGAAGTTGTCGGTGCCGTCCACGATCAGGTCGTAGCCGGAGAAGATCTCCATCACGTTGGAGTTGTCGAGGCGGTCCTCGTGGAGGATCACGTTGACGTAGGGGTTGATCTCCTGCACCGACTCGCGGGCGGACTCGCCCTTGGAGCGGCCGATGTCGGACTGACCGTGGATGATCTGGCGCTGCAGGTTGGACTCGTCGACGACGTCGAACTCGACGATGCCGAGCGTGCCCACACCGGCCGCGGCCAGGTACATCAGTGCGGGGGACCCGAGGCCGCCGGCGCCGACGCACAGCACCTTGGCGTTCTTCAGCCGCTTCTGCCCGGCCATGCCCACGTCGGGGATGATCAGGTGGCGGGAGTACCTGCGGACCTCGTCGACGGTGAGCTCGGCGGCCGGCTCGACCAGGGGTGGCAGCGACACGGTGACTCCGATGGTCGTCAGTTCAGGTTCGCCGTGGCCGGCATCCGGCTCCGTCGAACGGTGGCTTTGCTAGGCCAACAGTGTCATGCCACCTCTGTATTCCGAGACAGCCCGTCCGATGGGCGAGACGATTCACACCGGATCGTGGGACCGTGCCCCGGCCGCGCGACGGTGCGGCGGCCGGGGCCCGGCCGGCCCCTGCGGCGGCTCGGCCCGGCGGCTCAGACCCGGCAGGCCGTCTCCAGCCAGATGTCGCCGAGCGACTCCTCCAGCGGCACCTGTGTCCGCCAGCCGAGACGGTCCCTGGCCGTGCGGACGTCCGCCTGCCGCCACGGGACGGGCTCCGCCGCCGGCGACCGCCCGTCGACGGCCCTCCCCTCCGGGCCGCGCCCCTCACCCGGGCGCGGGTCCCCGGCGCGGTGACCGGCCAGGTGGTGCGCGAGCGGGTGCAGCAGCTGGTCGCCCGCGCCGACCGCCTGCGCGGGCAGCAGCGGCTGGCGGGTCTCCTCCGCCACGGTGCCCTCGAAGCCGGCCGTCCGCACCAGCAGCTGCGCCGCGTCCCGGGCCCGGACGGCGTTGCCGCTACCGATGTTGATCACCCCGGTGGCCGCCGAGACCGCCGCCGACTGGATCGCCCGTGCGACGTCCCGGACGTCGACGAAATCCCGGTACCCCGAGAGGTCCGGCATCCGGACGACCGTCTCGTCCCGCTCCAGCGCCCGCCGCAGCCCCTCCGCGAGCCGGCCGAACAGCGAGGCCGTCGGCGCGCCCGGCCCCACCACGTCGAACACCCGCAGCACCGCGGCGTCCAGCCCGGAGGCCAGCACCAGCTCCGTCCCGGCGAGCTTGGACACGCCGTACGGGCCGACCGGGCGCGGCTCCGCGCTCTCCGCGACCGGGATCCCGCCCGGCACCGGCCCGTACTCGGCCGCCGAGCCCACGTGCACCAGCCGGGCCGGCTCCCGGCTGCGCCGGATCGCCTCGCACACCGTGGCCACGGCCAGCGTGTTCGCCCGGATCAGCACCCGGGAGCTGCCGTACGTCGCCCCGGCGCAGTTGATCACCACCTGCGGGGCCACCGCGTCCAGGAAGCGGGCCAGCGCACCCGGGCTCCCGGTCGTCAGGTCGAAGCGGATGTCGGCCGAGTCACGCCGGCCGAGCACCGTCACCTGCAACTCCTGGTCCACGAGCAGACGATCGGTGACCCGACGGCCGATAAAGCCGTCGGCACCCAACAGCAGCACCCTCATCAGGGGGCGTCCTTCCACGAAGCGAGGCCCAGGGCCTGGCGGATCAGTTGTGAACAGGTGGTCGGCCGGGAGGCCCGGCCGGCGGGCGGCCCCTCAGCGGTGCGAGCCCGGCCGGCCGAGCAGCACCCAGGCGCAGGGCAGCAGGACGGCGCCCGCCGCCCCGCAGCCGAGGAGTTGGGCGCCGACCACGCCGTGCCCGGCGAACAGCGGCCCGCCGGCCGCCGGGAGCAGGACCGGCAGCGCGGTGGCCGCGGCCCCCGCGGCCAGCCCGGCGGCCGCCGCACCCGCCCGGCCGCAGTGCAGCAGCAGCGTGGCGAGCACCAGCAGCAGCCCGAGGGCGGCCTGCGCCGCCCACTGCACCCCGTCGGCCCGCTGGACGACGGCGTGCAGCAGCCCGCCAGGCTGCGGGCCGGGCCGGGGCAGCACGACGGTCAGCACCGCGAGAGCGGTGAAGGTCAGCACGCCCAGCGCCGCGAGGTACAGGCCCACCGCCACCGGCAGGACGGGACGCAGCCGGCCGCGGAAGTCGGGAATCGTCCGGGCCCCCCGCAGGTGCACCCGGCCGACGTGCCGGAACCAGCGGGCGGACCACTCGGCCGCACCCATCGCCACGGCGGCGGCCAGGGCCATCGCCGCCTGCGGCCGGCCGGCGCCGGCGACCAGCGGCAGCAGCAGGACGGCGGCCGCGCCGAGGCCGTACCCGAGCCCGGCCGGCCGCCGGCGACCCCGCGGCACCTGCCCGGCGCAGCCGACGGCGAGCGCGCCGCCCGCGACCAGCTCCGCGAGCAGCTCGACCGGGCCGGCCGGCCGCACGGCCCGGACGGCGGCCAGGGCCGCGCACGGGAGCGCCACCGCGAGGGCCGTGCGCAGGGCCGCGCCGGAGCGGCTGCCCCACGGCTCGGCGGGCTCGGCCGCGGCGGAGTCCGGCGGGCGGCGCGGCACCCGCGCGTACATCTCCTCGGCGAGCGCGAAGACGTCCGCATGGCGGCAGCGGGCCGCCGTGCCGGGGCCGACGCCGGCGTCCTCCAGCCCGGCGGCGATCTCCAGCGGGTCGACGGCCTGCTCGCAGAGGGTGCGGTGGCGGGCCATCAGCTCGCGCACCGGATCCCCGGTCGGTACGGCTCCGGGCCCGCCGTCGGATGCGTCATCGGGTGTGACCGGGCTCCCGGGGGGCCGCCGCGCCGCCTCCGGTGCCGGGCCCCGCAGCGGTACGCGCCCGGCCATCAGACGGCCTCCGCGAGGGCTTCGGGCTTCGCTTCCCCCGGCTCGGCGGCCGAGTCGACGCCCTGGCCGCCGCCCTGGCCGGCCTCGGCCAGCGGTACGGCGCCGGCCGGGGCCGCCGACCGGTCGCCCGCCATCCAGTACTCGGCCGGCCGGACGAACGGCCGCGGCGCCTCCCCCGCCGCGGCGCCGCCGGAGTCGGGGAAGGCGGGCCAGTGCGAGAGCAGTTCCAGGTAGATGTCGCGGAAGGCGGTGACCGCCGGTTCCACGGCGAAGCGTTCCTGCGCCCGCAGGCGGCCCGCCAGGCCGAGGCGCGAGCGGCGCTCCTCGTCCCCGAGCAGGGCGAGGCAGGCCCCGGCGAGTGCCTGCGGGTCCCTCGGCGGCACCAGCAGGCCGGTCGGCCCGACCACCTCGCGGGCCACCCCGGTGTCGGTCGACACCACGGCGCGGCCGCTCAGCATCGCGTCCGCCAGCAGCCGGGGGCTGCGCTGGACGAGGGCGGAGAAGACCACCACGGTGCCACCCTCCCAGGCCTCGGCCGGGGAGCCGGGCCGCCCGGCGAACTCGACCGCGTCGCCGAGCCCGAGCCGCCCGGCCAGCGCCTCGCAGTGCGCGAGGTACCCGGGGGCGCTCTCCTCGCCGTGGATCCGCAGCCGGGCCGCGGGCAGCCCGGCGCGGACCTCGGCGAAGGCGTGCAGCATCAGCGCCGGGTCCCGGCCGGGCTCCAGGGCGCCGGCCCAGACCAGGGTGGGCGCCGCCGGCTCCGGGCCGGCGGCGGGCCGCGCCACCGCCGGGGTGCCCTCGTACACCACCCGGGTGCGGGCCGGGTCGGCCCCGCAGCGGAGCTGCCAGTGCCGGTCGTGGGCGCTGCCCGGGGTCAGCACGGCGGCCTGCCGGTACGTCTCCTCGGTGAGCAGCCGGAAGAAGGTGAGCAGCAGGGCCCGGACCGGCCAGCGGTAGGGCGCCTCGCGGTAGCCCGCGTACTGCTCGCGCAGGTGCAGGCCCTGCTCGGTGACCACGAACGGGACGCCGTGCAGCTGCTTGGCCGCGAGCGCGGGCAGCGCCGCCGGGCCGCCGCCGACCACGTGGCAGACGTCGGCGGCGCCGAGGCCGCCGGGCCCGGTGCCGTACCAGGGCGCGGACAGCGGCCGCAGGCACTGCTCCAGCAGGTCGGCCGCGACGAGCACGTCGCAGACCATCGGCCGGCCGGCGGCGGTGTCGGCTCCGGGTGCGTGCCAGGCCCGCTCCAGGACGCGCTGGGCCCGGCCGGAGGCGAGGAACGCGGGCAGGGCGCCGTCCTCCCGGGCCAGCGCGGCGAGCCGGTAGAGCCCGGGGGCGAACGAGTCGCGCTCCCCCGGCATCACCAGTGCGCGGACGAGCTGCTCGTAGGCCCGCAGGTAGCCGGCCCTGCGCAGGGCGCCCGGCCGGCGCCCGCCGGGGCGCACGCCCCACATCGGCAGCTCGTGGACGGCGTTGAATCGCCCCGGCGCGGCCCCGGCCGCCTTCTCGCCCCGCCCGGCCAGCACGTACAGCTCGAATTCGTGCTCGCCCAGGCCTTCGGTCAGCCGGGCGGCCCAGCCCGGCCCGCCACGCTGTGCGTACGGGCGAGCGCCCTCGGTGAGCAGTGCGACGCGCACGAAGACCTCCAGAGCAGAGCGGATCAACGGATTGCTTCAGCGGTCGAGGGGGCTGAGGCGCCTGATCGGCAGGCAGCACCGCGTTTCCGGAGGGGCGCCACGCACGGCGCCGCGATCGTGCCGCCGGGCAGGCCGCACCCCGGCCCGCCCGGCCCCCCTGCAGTCACCGCCCGCTCGGGCGTCCGGTTCCTGCGACTCCCCCACACCTGTTCGGTCCGACAGCAAAAAGGTAGGACGGACCGCCGACCATCCATCGGTCGGCCGCCTGCTTGCCACCTGAACGAGTGAACGGGCGTGACCAACCCTGATCCGGGGCGTTAAATCCCCCCGCCCGGCCGGCCGGGGCCCTCAGGACCGGCCGGCCGGGGCCTCCGCCAGCAGCTCGCGGACCGCCCGCGCGACCGGCGCGGTGTGCTCCATCATCGCCACGTGCCCGGACTCCGGCAGCACCAGCAGCCGGGCGTCCGCGAACGCCGTGCAGGCACGCCGGGCGGAGCGGTACGAGACGAGCCGGTCGCGCAGCCCGTAGACCAGCAGCACCGGTACCCGTACCTGTCCGGCCTGCCGCCACAGCGACTGCTCGCCGCGCTCGGTGTAGGCCGAGACGATCCCGCGCGCCGAGCCGGCCAGCACCTGCATCGCGTACGGCAGCCCCATCCGGCGCCGGTACTCGGCGACCGCGTCGGCCCGCCGGTGCGCCGGCACGGCGGCGGCGTCCCCGTAGACCAGCCGCAGCAGGCCGTCTGCCGCGTCCTCGACGCTGCGGCCCCTCGACGGGAGGCGTCCGAGCAGGGCCGGCAGGCCGGGAACGGCGAGCAGGCCGGTCGGCCAGGCGGTGCGCTGCGGCGGCAGTTCGGGCAGCGCCGGGGAGATCAGCGTCAGACTGCGCACCAGGTCGGGCCGGAGCGCCGCGAGCCGGACGGCGACGGCGCCGCCGAGCGAGTTGCCGAACAGGTGGACGGGTCCGCGGCCGGCCGCCTCCAGGTAGCCGATCACCGCCCTGACGTGCCCGGACAGCGAGAGGTTGCCGTCGGGCGGCGGGGCCGAGCGGCCGAAGCCCGGCAGGTCCACGGCCTCGCCGTCGACCACGTCGGCGAGGGCGTCCATCAGCTCGGTCCAGTTGTCGGCCGAGCCGCCGAGCCCGTGCACGAAGAGCGCCGGCGGCAGCCGGTCCGCGCTCCCCGGACCGGCACCGGCCGGACCGTGCACGGCGAGGACGGCGCCGGGAACCGCGACCGTCCGCACCTGCCGGACCTGCTCCGCCCCGGCCGGCTTCCCGGTACGCACCTGCTGCCCATCGCTCATGGTGGACGATGGTAGTGAGGCCCGGCCGGTGAATCCCAGAGCCCGGGCGGTACCTTTCCCGCATCCCACCACTGCACAACGACCGTGGTCAGACCGTATTGTGGGCTCCCCACAAGGGGGGTCGGTGCTTTTATCTGCTCCGCCCGGCGCAGATGTGGTTACCGAAAAGTAGAATCAGTCACCACTGCCAGTGCTGTTGAGATCCCCGTGAAGTGAGGAGCGCCGTGACGGCCATCCAGGAGGCGCAGGAGCGCCCGCGCGGTGCCCGCCTGCCGCGAAGCGCCCGCCGTGAACAACTGCTCGGCGCGGCCCAGGAGGTGTTCGTCGCCCAGGGCTACCACGCCGCGGCCATGGACGACATCGCCGACCGCGCCGGGGTCAGCAAGCCGGTGCTCTACCAGCACTTCCCCGGAAAGCTGGAGCTCTACCTCGCGCTGCTCGACAAGCACTGCGACGCGCTCGTGGAGGCGACCCGTACGGCGCTCTCCGCCACCACCGACAACAAGCAGCGGGTGGCCGCGACCATGGAGGCGTACTTCCACTACGTCGCCAGCGAGTCCGGCGCGTTCCGGCTGGTCTTCGAGTCGGACCTGACCAACGAGCCCGCCGTGCGCGAGCGGGTCGACCGGGCCGCCGACCTGAGCGCCACGCTGGTCAGCAAGGTCATCGCGGAGGACACCGACCTCCCCGAGGCGGAGGCCAAGCTGCTCGCGGCCGGCGTCTGCGGCCTGGCCCAGATCACCGCCCGCTACTGGCTCTCGCAGGGCCGGGAGATCCCGCACGACGAGGCCGTGCGGCTGGTCGCCAGCCTGGCCTGGCGCGGCCTGAAGGGCTTCCCGATGCACCCCGGTGCGCAGGGCTCGGAGGACGAGGGCGAGGGCACCGCCGAACAGGCGATGTCCTGACCTTCACCTGAGTGCCGAGCGCGTGCTCTATGGTGAAGCCGTACGGCGCGATCACCGCGAACGCCTGTTCCAGGCGGTCCCGGTCCCGCGCGTGGATGGCTGCAACCCCGGAGGGACGGAAGCCGTGGAGGTCAAGATCGGCGTGCAGAATGCGCCCCGAGAGATCGTTCTCGAGAGCTCGCAGACTGCCGATGAGGTCGAGAGCGCGGTCGCGAAGGCGCTGGAGGGCACCTCGAAGCTCCTCACGCTGACCGACGAGCACGGCCGCCGCGTCATCGTCCCGGCCGAGCGCCTGGCGTACGTGGAGATCGGCGAGCCGGCCGTCCGCAAGGTCGGCTTCGGCACCAGCTGAGCTGGTCGGTGGTGCCCCGTCCCTCGTCGAGGGGCGGGGCACCACCGCGTTTCCGGCCGGGTCGCCGGATGTCACCGGCGTGTGTACAGGTGTTCGCTTGCGGGTACGTGGCACCCGAGCACCGCACCCGACCCCACCCGGAGGCAGATCTTGCTCATCGAGTCGATCGCCTTCGTCCTCGTCGGCCTGCTGGTCGGCGCGCTCGCGCTGACCCTGCGCCCGGAGTACTTCCCGCCCTCGCGGAGCCTCACGTACGGCACCGCGCTGGTGGCGGCGCTGCTGAGCGGCTTCGTGGGCCACTACGCCCTCGGCGGCGCGCTGCCCGCGGTGACGGTGGCCATATCGGCGACCGGCTCGGCCCTGCTGACCTCGGTGCTGGCCCGGCCGGACCAGGCCGGCGGGCGCCGCAGCGCCCGGCGCGGCCGGCGCGCGGGGAGCCACCGGCGGCACCGGCACGCCTGACCGCCCGGAGCGCGAGACCCCGGGCCCCCGTGGCCCGGCGGGCTACGAGGCCAGGCCGAGCGCGGCCATCCGCCTGGTGTGCGCCTCGGTGATCCGGTTGAACATCTTGCCGACCTCGACCAGGTCGAAGCCCTGCACCTGCGCCCCGCCGACCAGCAGGTTCGACAGCGCGTCGCGCTCCGCCACCACCCGCTGCGCCTGGCTCAGCGCCTCGCCCATCAGCCGCCGGCCCCAGAGCGCCAGCCGGCCGCCGACCCGCGGGTTCTCGCCGATCGCCTGCCGGACCTTGTCGACCGCGAACTGCGCGTGCCCGGTGTCGGACATCACCGCCAGCATCAGGTCACGGGTGTCGTCGTCCAGCCGGACGGCCACCTCGCGGTAGAAGTCGGTCGCGATGGAGTCGCCGACGTACGCCTTGACCAGGCCCTCCAGCCAGTCGGACGGCGCCGTCATGCGGTGGAAGCCGTCCAGCGGCTCGACGAACGGCGTCATGGCCTCCGCCGGGTCCGCGCCGACCTCGGCCAGCCGGTCGTGCAGCAGCTGGTAGTGCTGGAACTCGGCGGAGGCCATCCTCGCCAGCGCCGCCTTGTCGGCCAGGCCCGGCGCGAACTTCGCGTCCTCGGCCAGCCGCTCGAAGGCGCTCAGCTCGCCGTACGCCAGGGCGCCGAGCAGGTCCAGCACCGCTGCCCGGTATCCCGGGTCGGCCGAGCAGCTCGCCCAGTCACCGATCGAACCGGCACCGGAATCCTGGGTCTCACCTTGGGTCTCCATGGTCCGAAACCTTAGTCCCGCGCGCCGCCGCCGCCGTGGCCCCACCCGGCTGTGTCACACGCGTCACGTGTTCGAGTCGTCGCGTGACTGTATGGTGGTAGGGAGGCCCGTAGTGCTCGCATGGTCACCGCCGTTCTCGGCGGCCCGGGCGAGCGGCTCCGAGCGGACGCCGTCCTCCACGGACGCGTCCGGCACGGATTCCGGGTGCTCACGTACGCGGATGCCCGGTCGGAGACCCGATCGGCTCCGACCTTGGCTTGGACCTCAAGCCTTGGCACCGCATCAGTGGCCGAGCGAGGGCCGCCGCGGACCACGCCCACGGCGAAGGTCCCGCGCCGGATCCCTCATGGGAAATCCTCCCCCACGCCGCCGGGCGACGCGCCTTCACCGGGCCGTCCGACCTCGGCCGGCAGCAGGGACCGGCGCGGTTGTGCGTCCGCCGCAGCTGTGTGAACCGGGCCGATCCGGCCCGCACGCAGCCGCGCGGCTGCCCGCCGCCCTCTCGCTCTCGGCCCTCCATATGGAAGAGGCAGCACCCTGTCCACCACCGCTGAACCCACGAAGACCACGTTCCGGGAGCTCGGAATCCTCCCGGAGACGGCCGAGGCCCTGGAGGCCGTCGGCATCATCCACCCCTTCCCGATCCAGGAGATGACCCTGCCGGTCGCTCTGACCGGCCACGACGTCATCGGCCAGGCCAAGACGGGCACCGGCAAGACCCTGGGCTTCGGCCTTCCGCTGATCGAGCGCGTCGTCGTGCGTGCCGACGTCGACGCCGGCCGGGCCACCGAGGAGCAGCTCTGCGAGAGCCCGCAGGCGCTGATCGTCGTCCCGACCCGCGAGCTGTGCACCCAGGTCACCAACGACCTGCAGACCGCCGGCAAGGTCCGTGACGTCCGCGTCCTCGCGATCTACGGCGGCCGGGCCTACGAGCCGCAGGTCGAGGCGCTGAAGAAGGGCGTCGACATCATCGTCGGCACCCCCGGCCGCCTGCTGGACCTCGCCGGGCAGAAGAAGCTCGACCTGTCGCGGGTCCGCGCGCTCGTCCTGGACGAGGCGGACGAGATGCTCGACCTGGGCTTCCTGCCCGACGTCGAGAAGATCCTGGCCATGCTGCCGGCCAAGCGGCAGACGCTGCTGTTCTCGGCCACCATGCCGGGCCAGGTCATCAGCCTCGCCCGCCGGTACATGAGCCAGCCGACGCACATCCGGGCGGCCGCCCCGGACGACACCGGCCACACCGTGGCCAACACCACCCAGCACATCTTCCGCGCCCACTCGCTGGACAAGGTCGAGCTGGTCTCGCGCATCCTGCAGTCCGACGGCCGCGGCCTGGCGATGATCTTCTGCCGGACCAAGCGGACCGCCGCCGACGTCGCCGACCAGCTGACCCAGCGCGGCTTCGCGGCCGGCGCCGTGCACGGCGACCTCGGCCAGGGCGCCCGCGAGCAGGCCCTGCGGGCGTTCCGCAGCGGCAAGGTCGACGTCCTGGTCTGCACCGACGTCGCCGCCCGCGGCATCGACGTCGAGGGCGTCACCCACGTGGTCAACTACCAGTGCCCCGAGGACGAGAAGACCTACCTCCACCGGATCGGCCGCACCGGCCGCGCCGGGGCGTCCGGCACCGCCGTGACGCTGGTCGACTGGGACGACATCCCGCGCTGGCAGCTGATCAACAAGGCGCTGGACCTGAAGTTCCCGGAGCCCGAGGAGACCTACTCCACCTCGCCGCACCTGTACGAGCTGCTGAAGATCGCCCCGGGTACCACCGGCGTGCTGCCGCGCGCCGAGCGGACGCGGGCCGGCCTCGGCGCCGAGGAGGTCGAGGACCTCGGCGAGACCGGCGGGCGCGGCTCGCGCTCGGCCGGCGGCCGCCCCCCGCGCGGCGCCAAGCCCGCGACCGGCAACGGCAACGGCCGTGCCGCCGCCGCCCCGGCCGAAGCGGCCGAGGAGAAGCCCGCCCGCAAGCCCCGCGAGCGTCGCCGCACCCGCGGCGGAGCGGCGGACGCGGTGGCGGACGCCGCCGTGGTCGAGGCCGGCCAGGCCGCTCCGGCGGCCGACGCCCCGGCCGACGCCGCCGTCGCCGAGGGTGACGGCGCCCCGCGCCGCCGCCGTCGCCGCCCGCGCAGCGCGGCGGCCGGCGAGGGCACTGCCGACGCC